>JAYEKK010000057.1:0-17386 GCA_034660955.1 Candidatus Cloacimonadota bacterium
GTAAGTTGCTCTAAAACATTTTCTACTTTCATATTCTTCCTCAATAATATTTATTACTTCTAACATATGTACGCCGCGTCAACATAAAATGAGTACATAACTAACCTATAGTTATACAAAAAATGAGTACAATAGCTTTTTCCGAAAAGTTATTGTACTTATTTGATATACCCTTTTATTCCTTTTAAATCAATGTTCAAGTTCAATATCGTTTCCTTTAAAACAATTTAATTAATGCAAAACCGAATTTGATAATACATTTATTAACTGTCAAATAGAAAAAGTTTAGAAGTTAAAAGAAGAAAAGAAAAGTGCCTGAGTACCTAAGTTGACCTGAGTACCTGAGTTGACCTGAGTACCTAAGTTGATCTGAGTACCTGAGTTGATAAGTAAAAGAATTTCTCAGAAAGACAGTTTTTTTATACTCAAATACGCCAAGTCGTACAAGTCTCCAATCGCATATTGTAAATCTGAAATCAAATCTTCTTGCGGCTTCTTATGTTCCCTCGCTTGTGACGAAAGAGCCGGAGAGGGTCACGCCTTCGTAAAAAAACTATGGCAGTGCAAGCAGCAGGGTGAGGTGTATAGAATAACCCAGCCTGAGAGATTCTCAAGCCGGGCTTATATTTTGTTATTTAAGGAGCAGCATTTTCTTTGTTGCTGCAGTTTTACCGTTAACATTCAATTTATAGAAGTAAACTCCTGAGCTTACCGGTTCACCCGAGTCATCGTTTCCATTCCAAACTGTAGAATGCTTACCTGCTGAAAGCTGATTGCTTACAAGATGTCGTACTTTTTGACCCTTAATACTATAAATTGATACCCCAACATCACTATTCTCAGAGATAGAGAATGAAATTGTTGTGGTTGGATTGAAAGGATTTGGATGATTTCCAATAAGAGCAGTAACCGGTATCAAATCGGAATCTGCATCGGTAAAAGTAATAGAAAGAGCAACGGGGATGACAGTTACATTTCTATTATCTGTAATACTAATATCAGCAGTATAATCTCCATTTTCTAATCCATTGGGATCTATTGTAAGCATTATTGTATCGGTATCTCCAGGTTGCACCGTTCCGGAATATGAATCAAGTTCCAACCAGTCACCTGTATAGATCAGTTCAATATCATATTCTCCAACTCCTGCCCCAACATTCTCAATTGTCAGTTCATCGGTAACTATTTCATTCGTTACGAGATCGAATATAAATTCTTCGGGATTAATAACAAACTCCGGTGGCAGTACCGGAACACCCGGGAATGTTATATAATCTAACCAGGCACAATCGGATCCGGTGCTCACACTACCATCTTTTAAATACTTCCATTTAAAGGTACGATTTCCGGCAGTCACATCATAACTTTGGTAACTCCAGCCAACTTCACCATCCCAACGTTCTTGCTCTACACCATTTATATAGAAAGCCATATAATCCCAATTATTATTTGAGTCATCTTCGCAGGATATCTTTGTATAAAATGAGATCTGACCGGCATCTTCAACATCCATAACAACTTGTAATTCTGTTGTTTGATTGTGGGTGATACTTCCGGATTTTGCGGAATAAGTTCCTTCATACACTTCACTGGTTTGTACTATCCAATCCTGGTTTCCACTAAAAGTCCAGGGATATAAAGAGAAGTCTCCAGTTTCAAAATCTTCATCGGCAGGTCCACCGGTTGTAAAACTCCAAATAGGTCCTTCAGCATTTCCAAATCCATTTATAGAATTAATGTTCCAATAATATAAAGTTTCAAAATCTAACTCTCCGGTTAATTCGAAAGGAGAATTAGAAACAACTTCTCCATTCACAATGTTAGTAGGAGGATTATCTGTTCCAAAGTAAACCTCATAAGTGGAAGCTCCACCGCCATTCATCCAATTTAAATTTGTATTAATAGAAATGTTTAATGCATTATCTGCCGGATTAGGATTGATAGCTGCATTTGGAGGTGTATTCGGTGCTGAAACTGCATTAATAGATGCAAGTGCATCAATTCTGCCTGATCCGAAGTTATTGTTCTTAGGATTTTGGGCGACAGCAACATTTTCTTCTATTGTTTGATCTATTTGCGCTGGAGTAAGAGTATAATTTTTAGAAAGCATCAATGCTATGACTCCTGCAACACAGGGTGTAGCCATAGAAGTTCCGCTCCATCCCGATTCATAACCCGTATTACTGTTATATGCTAATGATTTAATGTTAACTCCGGGAGCCGAAATATCAGGACGGATCAAGCCTTGTTCAGGATTATAAGCGTAATCATTGTAGCCACCAATATATTCCCAGGTAACAGGACCTCTGCCAGAAAAACTGGCAAGATTATCATTACTATCTGTAGCTCCAATACATACAACAGAAGAAAGACCACCGGTTAGTGTTTGATCTGGGTGTAACCAAGGTGGAGGACAATCTCCGGGAGTTCTTACATTATCCGGAATTGGATAGGAAGATTGCTGGTTACCTTCATTTCCTGCAGCAACTGATGCAAAAACATCGGCTGCATAAGCGTAATCCATTGCGTTTCTCCAGGCTGCTCTGTTCGTTCCCCAACTGTGTTGCCAGCCAAAGGACATGCTTAATACATCAGCCCCGTTATCAACAGCAAATTCTACAGCTTCCCAACATAAAGATTCAACGCCATTTCCAGATGCATTTAGTATTTTAAGACACATTATTTCAGTTTCTGGAGCCATACCAGTTTGAGAACCAGACGTTCCGTCGCCTGCAACTGTTCCTGCACAATGTGTTCCGTGTCCGTGATCATCCATTGGATTGTTGTCACCATTAATAAAATCGTAACCATGATTTGGATAACTCGGATCAGTCCAAAGATGATCGTTCAAATCTGTATGATTGTAGTTAACTCCGGTATCTAATACTGCAACAATAACTTCTGCACCGTAATATCCCTGTGCCCAAACATCATCTGCATTTACTTTGATCACATTCCAGGTGATCTCTCTACCGTCTCTCATTTCATGCAGAGACTCATCTGAAGTTTTATCAATGGTTGGTGCTAAAAGGATATTTCTTTCTTCATCATAATCTATCGATGCAATGTCAGATCGAAGCGAAAGCGTTTCTATTGCACTTTTAGTTATTTCACAATTTACAATATTAACTAACCAAATGGTTTTAATCTTTCTTACTTTAAAATCTGAAGCTAATTCGTTCAATTGAGAAATTAAATCTGCTTGAGTTCGTGCGCTGAATTCTTTAAGTTTGGAAGTGACGTGGTCTCTTTTGTTCTGTTTTGTCATGTTAAAAGTTTCCGAGATCATTTTCTGAGAACCGTAATTATCTTTGAAAGAGATATTTACTCTAATAAATTCTTCATCAGAAGAGATACTCATCTTTTCCGATAACTGGGTGGTTATATTCCCTACCAACTCTGAGGAATACAACAGACTGCCGATAATGATAAATACGATCATTAAATAAGTTGTTTTCATTTTTTTCTCCTTTTTTATTCTAAATTAATCCACTATTATTAGTTTATAATTAAATGCAATTTTCATTCCCATATCAGAAATTAAAACTTAAGATTTCTAATTAGAAAATCAATATGTGGAATGTTTACATTATTTTATCAATATCATCTTCTTTGATTTTGTAGAACTGCTTGAGTCAAGCTGATAGAAATAAACTCCCGAACTTACTTTGCGGTTTTTATCGTCAGTTCCATCCCAATAAGTATAGTAGCTTCCAGGTTCTTTATGTTCATTAATAAGTGTTTTAACATATTGTCCTCTGATATTGAAAACCTTAATTGATACTTTTCCTATTTTGGGAACTTCATAATCTATCTTTGTGAAGGGGTTGAAGGGATTTGGATAATTCTGACTAAGTTTATAATGTTCTACAGGAGGTGTAGTTGAGTAAACTTCTATAGTGATGGGAATATTTAGAATTTGCCCAATATCTGTAATAACCTTTATAACTGCAACATAAGTGGCAGGGGATAATCCATTGGAGGAGATTGTAAGAGGATTAATATCGTTTCCGCCTGCAGGTATATTACCGGATGTATTCTCTATTGCCAGCCACTCAACAGGTGAATCAACGATCGTGAAAGTTCCGGATATATTTTGTACTATGCCGGAAACATTACTGATCCTGAATATACAATATTCAGAAGGTGGTCCCGGAACTGTATAAACAAATGAACCGGTATTTTCAGTGATCTCGGTTATGATCTCCCATGAATATCCGCCATTTGCAGAAAACTCGATCTGTACGTCATCATAATTACTGATATCTTCCCAAACTAAAGTATCGATTGTTCCATAAGATAGTATGGAACCCTCTTCCGGATAGATGATATTAAAAGCTGAAATGCTGAATAAACTATCGGACATATCAAAACTGCTCTCATCAAGTGTTGATATCTTGATCCTGCATTCATCACTAAGCGGACCATCAAATGTGTAAGGATAATATCCTGTGTTTTCTGTCATTTCATCAATCATTTGCCAGCTTAACATATCATCAATGCTAAGTTCGATCTTTACAAATTCTGCATCACCGTATTTATTCCACTTGAGTGTATCTTGTATTGAGGGAACGATAGTTTCACCACCGTTTGGATATGTAACCCATAAGTAATCATCACCGGTTGGTTCCACAATAAATGATCCGCTTACTTGATGTGGTGGAGCTCCTGATCCATCTCCTTCGATATGCCAGCCAATTTCGACTGGCGATGTTTGGTTTTCATCAATAGTTACATTCACCAAGATAGAAGTAGAAGTAGTAGGAGGAATTATGCTATTCCCCGGTACAAAACCCCAGCTAATTTCTACTCCGTCTCCAATCTCATTATTGTATTCCAACTCATCGATATCCGCAGCACTATTCACATAAAAACCAGGTGGGAAATCCATTGTAATACCATAGATTCCTTCACCATCAATATCATGATAGATCAAGTAAGAAAGAAAGTTCATAGGCTCAATTGGAATGTATGAACCTGTCATATTTAAAATATAACTAGTTTCAATATTTCTGGAGAAATCTTCATTGAAGTTGGATGAGTACCCGGAAGGTACTCTGGCAAAGTGTGCAAGTGACACATCATAAGAAACATCGTAGGAGCCAAGAGCATTTGATAAAGCAAGATCAACTGTGAAAGTAGAATCTGAGGGAACAGTAAAAAAGAAACTTTCAGGCTCAACACTTATAAACGGGATGCCATAATCAACATTATTACAAAATAGTATTGCGGTTTCATTTTGCAATTCATGTACAGTATTTGGATATATATTTGAGAAAGTTAGTAATAGACCGTTATCCTGTTGATAGTTTTCTAAGCCTACAGTGGCATAATTCTCATCATGATCGGTGTTACTTACTTCCTTATATTGAAACTTGATCAATTTATTTACTGTAGCTGAGAAGTAATATTCCGGATCGTATAGTATAACCTGAAAGATCTCACTGATCTCATCGTATTCATTTTTAAAATCGGACCATTCAATAATAAAATAGTTATTTTCTTCATCGTATTTAACATATATTCTACCATCAATAAGGTCATCCCAGAAAGGTGCGATCATTCCGGCTGGACCAACTCCGGATGGGATATTACGATTTCTATGAAACACAAGCGGCATAGTCTCCATAGAGATATAACCCTCAGTGCAAATAGAGATGTGATTATAGAAACTACCATAATAATTTAACTGGAAGGGAAGTGGAATGATCTTAGTAGATCCGTCAATGGTTGTATGGTCAGCATCGAGAAGTGAACCGTCACCCCCATAGGTAGGATCTATTTCGATCCAGTTGTATTGCGGTGTCTCGAAGTTTCCAACATCTCTAGATTCAATTGCAAAATAACCGCTTTCACTAAATGTAATACTGGTTGAATCTATAATACCGATTGGATAATTGAAACTGATATTTTGCAAGATAATATCATCATTTGTGATCTTCAATTCAAATTGGGCGAATTCACCGGAGATCACATTTTCGGGTAGAACAGAAAAGTTACCGATTCCCGTTTCATTTTGTTGGATGCTGATAAAATCGGCTAAGGCATTTTCAATTATGGCATTTTCGTTCGTGCAGATAAGTTCAGCTTGAAAATCACCGGTTTCAAAATTTCCATAGTTAAGCAATTCAATTGTAATATTTGCTAGTTCATTTTGGATAAGGCAATTAGATGAATTTTGTACTAAGAATTCAGAGACGACAAGTTCAGGTGAGACAATTGCAGTTGGGCATAAAAAAACAAAATCTCCACTGTCAGAAGATATCTCTATAAATATGTTTGCTTCCTCTCCATCAATCCAGCTCTCAGAAACCTGTAATTCAAATTCATCTGAATAATTCTGTCCGTTCTCTAGAATATTGAGAACAATTGAATTATTGGAGAATGAGATATGCTCATTATTGCAAGAAAGAGAAATAATAATATTTTCAATATCATCAACACCAATATTAGCAATTGTAAATTCCAGGTTTGAATTAAATCCGGAGATTAATTGCTCTGAAAAAGAAAAATTTTCTAATATAAGTGAAGCATCTGAATTCACCATCAGATCGTTCGTTTGTGGGATATAACAGTATTTGGAAGCAGTGACTTCATAGTTGCCTATTTGTAATTCAATGGGAATAATAGCTGTTCCATTTGCATCTGTAGTTCCAGTTGCTATCAGGTTGTCTTCGGATGTAATAGCAATCGTAAATCCGGAGAGATCGTCCTCTGAAATATTGATCTGCACCTCAATGAAATTAGCTGAAGCTTGAATAACCGGATCAAAGGTGAGTTCTATCTCTTTGGGTATGTCAGTTAACACTTGCAATCCGGGATCTCCTAAAAGATTATAAACATAAAAATAGAATTGATCTGAATCAAATGCATTTCCCCAAGCATGATTATGCGGATAATTATTGTATAACTCCATCTTCCCGCGCAGCAATAATTCTCCACAACGAAATAATTCTTCTTGAGTAACACCCTGATAAATCCCCGCTGCATTAGCATTATTGAACCAGGTTTTTGTGTCTTGCTCGCTTGGACCGATGAATCCAATAGCTCCTTGTGGAACCGAAGTATTTCCAGCTACAAACCATTTCTCACCAAAACATGTTGTATATTGTTCAGAAGCAAAGTCACCACCACCACAAGTTATACTTGTAACCAGGGGCAACATAAACCCATTATTTAATAGATCTATATCATCAATAGTAAACATAGGTCCTGTATAACCACCACTCCAATAGGAAGAAGATCCAGCTCCGCGAAAACAGATAAAAGATTCACCTTCACTTATTATGTTTGCAAGCTGGGTATTTCCTTGTTGCCAGGGATTTATGAATGTATCAACAATGGCATATTCAAAATCAAGAAGTTTGTTTCTTATACCCATTAAAGTTTCACGCTGAGAATAACCATTCCACTCTTCAACACGTCCAACCATTAAAGCACGTTTCTGCCAGGGGATATCCATAAAAGGATTTTGCTCATAATTAATAATTTTAGATACGATCGTCATTAGCTCCATTTGACTTTGAACTGAAAATCTTCCAATAAAAATATCGGGAAAATAATCATCTCCATCTAAAAGTGTATAATTATGATCACTTACATCCCAGGAGCCGGGTGGATAAGAGCCTTCTACATAGAATGACGGTATAACGATAAAACCACTCACATCACCAACCAGAACAACAAATTCAGGAGGATTCTCCCAAGTATCATAAGCATTTTGAAGATAAGCTTTTATATCATCAGCGGTTGTACCAATATCATCAATAAAAACAAGTTTTGTTTGGAAGCCCAATTTTTCTTTCCAGCGGAGTAGTGGCTGTAAAATGCTCTCAACACTACTTGGAGCAATAAATAGATATTCTCCGCCAACTGAGTTAGTTCGGCTTTTTGCACCGAGGATCTTTTCAGCAGCAATCTCACTGAAATGAGAAGAATCAATCTCCTTCATTAGTGGATTTCTATTATCAGCGTGATCAATTTCAAAATCAATTACTATATCTTTTAGCACTCTAACGATATTTTGTTTTGGATTGTACTGAATGGGGGAGATGGAAATTTGAGAGAATCTGTTTCCCCGCATTATTGCAGGTTTAGCAATTGTAATAATATCTTTGGGAAACCAGTCATCAACAGAATAGAGCTCTTCCTGCTCATTAGATTCTATCGATGCTATTTTGTTGGATAGTACGATTTCATCATAATCATATTTAATATTGGAAGATCTATAATTTCCAGTATTTGGAAGTGAAACAAGCCTGGTATAAACAGGTAATTCAAAAACATTTGAGATCATGCTGGTTTTGCAATCGGAAATAGTAATTCTATCAATAACGTTTTCATTTATCAGTTCTGCTTTGATCTCATTGATTTCAAAACTTCCATTAACTGTAAATGAATTCTCAATTTCAGAGAATTCTAAACTTATTAATTGAACTAATAATGCAAATAGAACAAAGATTAAAAAAATCCTTCTCATAAATGATTTACCTCAAATTAAGGGATATAGCTTACTCCCAGCTTGTGTCATCCCAAACTTCGATTGGATCGGAGCTCAGGGTAACAGCACATTATTACGCTTTTATCTCTTTTATTATTTTAAAAGTAAACATTTTTTTGTGGCTATGGCTTTTCCATCAGCAACTAGTTTATAGAAATATACTCCCGATGCAACAGGCTGGTTATTTATATTTGTTCCATCCCATATCACTGAAGATTGATCACTGAATATTGGATATTGTTTAATTTTCTGCCCTTTTAGATTATAGATGCTTATATCTGCACTTTCTGTGAACTCGAAATTTAATGTAAACGATATCGTTGTTGTAGGATTGAATGGATTTGGATAGTTCTGAAAGAGTTTTGGTGAATTTATTATTAAGTCATTGTTACTATTAACTTGTGAATCTTCTCTTGCTGTAAATAAGATTGCAGTTTCAGATTGTATTGTATGTACTGTCGGTGGGTATATATTTGCAAATGTAATGAGCAAACCATCCGTTTGTGTTTCATTTTCAATACCAATGGTTGCGTAATTGTCACTGTAATCATGATTATCTATATCTTTATATTGGAATAATATGTCACCATCACCGGTAATTGATGGATAATGAATTGGGTCATAGAAAATAACCTGGAAAGTTTCAAGTGAGTAAGTCTGGTATTCCCAATAAAGCTTACAATTAGACCATTCAATAATAAAGATATTTTGAGAAGCATCATAATAAGAATAAATTGAACCATCGGTAAGTTTATCCCAAAACGGTGCTATCATGGCACTTGTACCAACTCCCGAAGGGATGTTTCTGTTTCTAAAGAAGACAAGATCAGTGTCACCCATGGTTATCCAACCATTAGAACATACCGAGATCTCATCATATACAATTCCAAAATATTGGAAATTAAAAGGTAGATCAATTGTTTTTGTAAAGCCGTCATAACCGGTTACATTTCCGCCCTGCACAATACTGCCTTGTCCTCCCAACGAAGGATCGATCTCAATCCAATTGTAGGTTGGTGCAGTAAAATTACCTACATCTGAAGATTCAATAGCGATATATCCTTGATCACAGAACGTAGGGCTTTCCTCAGAAATTACTCCAATTGGATAGGAGTAGAAAATTTCTTGTAAAACATTTCCGCTATTAGAAATTACAAATTTGAATTTTGCCAGTTCACCCGAGATTGCATTATCTATCTCTATCTCAAAAGGAGATTCAATTACTCCATTATCTCCCATTAGTACGGCAGGACAGGTTGTACTCCCATTAATTATATTAAAATTACCTGACATTGCAACAAGTGCTATGGATGTTTCATCGGCATCATAATCACCACTATTCAAGAATTCAAGTTCGAAACTTGAAATAGCATCTTGCAGCAAGTTTCCATTTGGTTCATCTACAATAAAATTTGAAATTGTAAATTGTGGTGAAATAATCTCAATTGGCATATAAAAAGTGTTTTCACCAAGATCAGAGGAAATACTTAAGAATATTTCACCTTGAATTCCATCTCTCCATAAATTATCAAGCTCAATTTCAAAATCGCAAGTTGTGAAATTGCCTGCATCCAACGTGGATAGAGTGTTTAAACTTGTTATTATTGTAATAAAATCATCATCTGTGGAGATTTCGAATTCAAGATCATTTGCCTGCATACTTCCATAATTCTGGATACTGGCAGTTATTATGACAGTTTCACCAGATATAATATCCGAACAGCTGTATTCATCAAGTCGGACTATATCTTCATCGATTACTGTTAAAGTATTTGTAACCGGAATAAACATATATTTAGAAGCAGTTATTTCATAAGTGCTTGCTTCGAGTGAAAATGGAATGCTCACTATACCCAGCTCATCGGAGATACCTGTTGTGATCAAACTGTCGGAATTAGTAATGGCAATTGTAAAACCAGCTTTGTTTTCAGTATCTAATTCAACTTGCACTTCTATAAAATTTAAACCTGCTGGTATTTCTTCCTGGAATGTCATTTCAAATACTTTTGGAGTGTCAGTAAGAATCTGCAATCCCGGATCGCCCAGAAGATTGTAAACATAAAAATAGAATTGATCGGAATTAAGTGCATTTCCCCAACCATGGCAATAAGGATAGTTGTTGTAAAGTGCCATCTTTCCACTAAGCATCATTTCACCACATCTGGTTATCCCTTCCTGGGTAATGCCGTGATATATCCCCATATCATTTGTATTATTGAACCATGTTTTTGTATCATATTCACTTGGTCCTATAAAGGCAATTGCCCCTTTTGGTGCTGTAGGTGAACCTGCAGTAAGCCAGGTTTCTCCAAAACAAGAAGGATAACTACTACTTGCAAAATTCCCACCACCACATACAATACTTGTTACCATCGGCAACTTAAATCCATTACTTAGAGAGTTAATCCCATTTATGTTGAATAAATTACTATAGTTTCCATACCAATAGCTCGAAGATCCATATCCACGGTAATTCAGGAATGTGTAACCGCCATTAATCATATTTACTAAAGAACTCATATTATTTTGATATGGAGAGAAAAATGTATCTACAGCTGTAAATTCAAAATCGAGTAGTTTATCCCGACATTCCATCACAGTTTCTCTGGCTGAATAGAAGTCCCAATTTTCAACAATACAACTCATCATTAAGGCTTTATTTTGCCAATCATCTTCAATTAAAGGATCACTCTCATAGTTTATTATTTTGCTAATTATTGTATTTAATTCTAATTGTGAACGAACAGAAAAGCGTCCTACAAAAATATCGGGAAAATAATCATCACCTTCTAAAAGTGAATAACTATGATCACTTACATCCCAAGAAGTATAATAACCCTGTACATAGAATGCAGGTACAACGATAGAACCATCGACATCACCTACTAATACAACATATTCAGGAGGGATTTCCCAGTTATCATAAGCGTTTTGGATGAAGTTTTTAATAGCATCTGCAGAATTGCCGGTTTCGGATATAGTTGCAACCCTTGTTTTGTAACCCAGTTTTTCTTTCCAACGCAAGAGAGGGTCTAAAAGGTATGCCATATTATCTTGTATAATAAAGAGATATTGCCCATTCTGTTCAGTTCGAATAGTCGGGTTCTCTTGAATGATTGATCCGGCAAGATTAGTAAATGAGTTGATCTTACTTTGCTTTATCTTTGGGTTTTTTGTTATAGTTTCATCCAAAATCAGATCGATTTCTAAGTTATTTATGATTCTTAATTTATTTTGAAATGGATTATACTGTATAGGTGATACCGCGATTTGCGAGAATCTGTATGCACCCATAATGTTTGGATCACCTATCATAACTATCTCTGAAGGCATCCATTCATCCTTTTGATATTCAGTTAAACTTTTCTCGTTGTCGCCCAGAAAACCGGAGGGTAAAATTGCATTATCCAATTCGATTATCTCTTCATCGAATGAGATATTTTCTAAAACATAATTTCCAGTGTTTGGAAGATCAATTAATTGTGTGTATATTGGTAATTCCGGCTCTCCAACTTTTCCTGTTGAGATACAATCCTTAATGTGCAGTTGTGTAAATGTATCATTCTGCGTGTTTTTCTCAATAATATCAATAGTTTCGAAATTTCCGAAGATATGTATAGAACTGCCAGAAACATCCAGATTGATTGCGCTTGTAATTGTAACAAATAACAAAAGTAATAAAGTAGTAATATTTTTCATTTATAAATTCCTTATCTTTATTTGGTTATTTATTATGCAAAAATCGAGCCATAAATATCCAATGAAAGTGAAAACTTTTAACTATATATTAATTGTAAAGGTTATTTTAATAAAAGGCATTTTTTAGTGTTTACATGTTTTCCTTTGTAATCCATTTTATAAAAATAGATTCCGGTTGAAACACTTCTACCTTTTGAATTGGTTCCATCCCAAACAACAGAATGCTGCCCTGCTGTTAGCTGACCGCTGACAAGTTGTTTCACTTTTTGTCCCTTGATGTTGTATATTGCAATATTTACTTTTCCATCTGTATCTTTTATGGCAAAACTAATTGTTGTTTGCGGATTGAATGGATTGGGATAATTAGAATTAAGAATAGCGTTTATATATTTTGGAATTTCATTTTCATCTATAGTAACATAATTCTCCTCGTATGCAGTATGTGTAAATTGAACTGATGAATTTAATGGAAGTTCATCAGTTTTTATCTGCAGATAATAATAGTCATTTGGATTAATAATCATATCCGGGAAAGGGGTTTTTTCTTGCCACTCTTCCCATTCGATCAGTCCGGTATTATCGAACCATGCATATGAATCTCCAGATAATGGAGGGTCGTTATTCGCAACAATATCAAAGTAATTTGTGCTTCCCGGGATTTCAATTTCGGTAGAGTAATATGCCCACTCAGTATCACCGTTAATTGGTTCAAAATTATCTTGTCCCAACAATGTCCCGCCGGTTCTGTTATTATAGAATCGTGCCTGAATCATTACTCCTTCACAATTCTCTGTTTTAATATAGCCATGAACGGAGTATTCCCCTTCAGATCTTTTCTTCATTCTATTTTCCAGATTTGTAATAATATTATATCCATTGGCAGAGTTTTGATGTATACATAAAGAGAGTTCACCTTCATAAAATTCGCTATCATCAAGCCATTCATCATTACTATTTAAATTCCAGATACTGGCTCCTTCGTCTTCATAATTACCAAACCAGATAAGTTCTCGACCAACCCTAAATTCAAAGTTATTGCCAGATGATATCATATTTATACTGGAGATATTTCCCCACTGAGGAAGATGTATTATCTGTGAAACATATTCATCTCCAGTATAAGAAAACTCTAAGTTCTCAGAATATTGTTCATTAATCACTAACATATTAAGAGTATCCAAAATTACATTTGCTTCAATTTCAGCCGGATCAACACTTAAATATGTGTTGAGATCTTTAGATTTCATCTTGATATAATTTAAAATATGTCTTCCCAGATCACCAGTTGCGATCTGTGGAATAAAATCATCTATGAAAACCGGTTTTATACTAAATGCACTAAAACCATCTTCATCAATTGAAGATTTCAGTACCATAGAGGGGAAAGTTTCAAAATAGCTAAGATCAAAAGCAAAGTTACCAAGTGAATGAGCTATGAGTTTTCCATTGTATAGTTCAACTCCCTGAATTATGTGTGGATGATGACAAATAACCAGATCAGCTCCAGAATCTATCATATGATGACGGATCTCAATATCCCACATATGAGGAATATCAATTCGAGGTGTGTAATCCTCGTCCTCAGCAAAATCCTTTTCATCCCAACCGGCAAATACATCAATGAAGTCATAATTCGCACCGGGAGCTGTAGAATATTCACTCCCTGAATGAGCTTCTACAATTATTAGATCAGCATTACCCTGCACTACATCTATTTGTTCCATGATATAATACGGAGTCATATAAGCAAATCCAAATTTATTAAATCCAGCCTGTAAATAAGGCTGGTAATTATTATATTGACCTGTTCTGTCACATGATCTCAAAAAAACCAGATTCACACCTTTTTTGGAATAGAATAATGGTTTGTATGCTTCGTAAGAATCGGCTCCAGCACCGGAATAGAGAATTCCATATTGATCGAGAGTGCTCTGGGTTTCCTGCATACCTTCCAACATATAATCACTAACATGATTATTTGCCAGGCAAACCAGGTCTATCCCTGCATAGGTCAGGCCTGCAGCATTTTCGGGAGCTCCCTTAAAATATATTGTTTTAGTTGGATGATGTACATTATGAGTTGTGAGTGGACACTCGAGATTTGCAACTGAAATATCAGCATTTTCTCCTAATATCGATAACGTCGGTTCAAATATAGCCTCAACTCCCAAATTAGGAATTATATAATTTTGATAACCTCTTGCCAGCATAATATCACCCACGAAGTTGATAGTTAACGGAAATGATGTTGGGCCTTCTTCCACATCTATCTGACATGATGAATAACCATGATGATCTGTTTCATCTGTAACTTGCAGGTGAACTGAATATGAATGATCATCTTCTATAATATATGTATGTGCTGGATTCTGTAAAGTGCTGGTAGAATCATCTCCAAATAACCAGAGAAAACTGTGTTCATCACTATCGGGATCAGTAACTTCGCTGTAAAATTGTACATTTACGCTACGCAAATCATCTGAATTCCGATATACAACACCAATTTCAAAGCTAATTTCAACTTCGGGTGAAACAGGCAGATCCTCTGTGATATTGTAAATGTTGTCAAAGTAGACAACTCCGCTACCTGCATCATTGTCATTTATAAATATAAGTTCTGTGATTTCAGGCAGATATTCATACCAGGAGAACCAGTCATCAGCGATTGGAAGTTGGAAATTATTCCATTCTCCTTCACCAAATGCACCTTGATAAACAGGTATCCATTCTTCGATGTTCAATAATTCCGAACCATCTAGAGAGTAAAACAATTCATTTATGCCATCACTAACACCAAATCCTTGAATCTCACCTTTATCTTCTATAAAACAGGCAACTTGCCATACATCATTATCTTCGAGTGTAACAGGCTCTATTGCTTCAACCTTCCAGGTGTTCCCATAAAGTTTAAGAGCATATTGTGAAAGTGTATTATAAGTATTCTCTGTTGTTAGTTCCCAAGCATCGGGCTGCATATCCTGTTCTGGATATGAAGTTAAGAAAATTGTTCCGCTTTCAAAGTCTTCGATTGGGATTTCACGATTAGTGGTAAAACTTAATGAATTTATTAATAATAAAATAATTAAAACAAATATGAGTTTAAATTTCATAATACACTCCTAGTTAACAACTACAATTCCAAATATTTGAAATTGAATAAATTTTGACAAGGTTTAATCCATTATACCTGGCACATTCAATTATTGACAGAAATATTAATAATTAAAATATACCATTAATGAATAAAATAGTATTGTTTTTTTTAAAGAAATATATATTGTCTCCAAAAAGGGAGTGGTTGCGGTTTGACTCTGTTTTTATGGTTACTGGCATAATCATTTCCGTAGCTACTCTTACGGTAGCGTTATCAATATTTGAAGGATATGAAACAGTACTGAAAAAAACTATTCTTGGAGTGAATTCCCATATCTATGTTTTCAATGCTGGCGAGGAAAATCTATCCAGCCAGGATGTTAAGCAAATAGAAAATGAACTGCAAAAACATGAGGGAGTAGAGAATACTTCTGCTCTAATTATAACTCAGGTAATGGCTGTAAATGGGAATAGAATAAAAGGTTCTATTGTTCGCGGGATAGATTGGGAACAGCAAGAACTTCCCAGTAAATACAAGAAATATGTATTGGAAGGTACTTGGAAGCTTGATGCAGAGAATTCGGCAGTACTGGGCTACAAACTGGCTAATGAACTTAACCTGAAATTGGGGGATACTTTTAAACTTATTAGTCCGTTAAACTCCAAAGTTACTCCAATGGGTTTAAAGCCGAAAGAAGAAATATTTACTCTGGTGGGTTTGTATAGATCGGGAATGTATGAGTATGACAGTAAATTCATTTTTATTGATAGAAATGTAATGGCAGAATTTAATTCCATGGAAGATGAATTTACAATGGTAGAAGTTAAGATGAAACCGGATTGGATCGAGAGAGCTGACTATATTGCATATGTTTGGGAATATGAATTTGATTATAAATATCAGATATCATCGTGGGAAGATTTTAACAGCAACTTATTTGCATTATTAAAAATGGAGAAATGGGTGATTTTCATCATTTTAAGCTTCTTGATACTTATTGCATCTTTCAATGTGGTAAGCTCAGTTTCTACATCTATCATAGAAAAACGTACTGAATTGGGAATATTAAAAGCATTTGGAACTTCCGATAAAATTTTGCAGAAAATATTTATTGGTAAGACATTGATACTGGCTTTGTTGTCTGTTTCATTTGGTCAGATATTGGGAGTTCTGTTAGCGAAATTCCTGAGCTGGCAGAAGTTCTTTGTACTTAAAGGAGATGTCTATTTTCTGGAAGAAATAAACGTTCAGTTTAGTTATATTAGTTGGATTATTATTCTTGCTGTTTCAATGCTGATAGTATTTGCCGCTTCATTGATTCCTCTAAAGAATATTTCTAAATTGAATATTACAAATATAATTAGGAAAACATGATGCTGATGCAGGGAGATGATAATTTGAGTTTAATAAGAGTTGAAAAATTAAAGAAAAGTTACAACGAAGCATCCGGAAAGCTGGAAGTCTTGAGAGGAGTGGATCTGGAGATCCAACCGGGTGAGATGATAGCGATCACCGGAGAATCCGGCAGTGGGAAAAGTACACTTCTACACATGATGGGAATGCTGGATAGCTTCGATTCCGGTAATGTTTATTATTCCGGTAAAAAGATAGATGTGAAAGACAGAGATCTAAATGAATTCAGAAACAAACGAATTGGATTTGTGTTCCAGTCTCATTATCTTTTAGAAGATTTCACAGCCGAAGAGAATGTTGCAATGCCAAAATTCCTGGCTACAAAAGATTTTAAAAAAAGTGTTATAGATTCCAGAAAATTATTAAAAGCACTTGATCTTGATGACAGGCGTAGCCATTATCCTAACCAATTAAGTGGTGGGGAACAACAAAGAGTGGCGGTTGCACGATCACTGATAAATTCTCCCGAAATCATTTTTGCCGATGAACCAACCGGTAATCTGGATTCAAAGCATAGTGATGAATTAATTAATATGCTGATGGATCTGAATAAGAAACACGGGCAAACTTTTGTAATAGCAACACATAATAAAGAGATAGCAGGCAAGATGGATAGATGTTTTATCCTGGAAAATGGAATTTTAAAAGAAATACCAAAATAAGATTTTAATATTAAATGA
>JAYEKK010000058.1:0-17366 GCA_034660955.1 Candidatus Cloacimonadota bacterium
ATAACGCATTGCCGGACTATAGCCGCCTTTTGCAACTTGGGCTGGTTGCATAAAATCTTCAGCTACTAGTGAACACACTAATAAACTTAAACCCAAAAGAATTAACATCTTTTTCATTTTTTCCTCCATTTTACAAGATTTCATAGCTAATGAAAGCAAATCATGTGCCATGCAAAATTTGGAGAGTTTTTTTATGAAAATAAAATGTGCTATGTGCATAAACCTCAATAAAATAAGTGATAAAAATATTTATAAACAGAAAAGAAGAATTCAATTTAGACAAGTTTTTTAAAACAATAATATGCTGAATGTCTTCCGCAATGTGTGTGAGCTATTTTACAAAACAGGCTCTATTCTATTTCCAGGTATTTCAGTTTTGAATATAGTGTATTTCTATCAATACCAAGAATCCTGGCAGCTTTAGATTTATTGTATTTAGATTCCACTAAAATCCGTTTAATAAGAACGCGTTCCATTTCTGCACTGACAATTGCTGTAATATCAGAAATTGATGAACCTTCAGATATTATCATTTCATAGTATTTATCTAGAGATTCTTTAAAGGAATTCTTCTGAGTTCGACCAAATTCCAGATCTAGAAAATTGGACGTAATATGATCTGTTTCTTCAAGTAGTACTGCTTTTTTTATCACATGTTTTAATTCTCGCACATTACCAGGCCAAGAATAAGATTCCAAAATAATCATTGCTTCGGGCAAAAATCCTTTAATACTTTTTTCAAGCTCAATATTAGCTTCTTTTAGGAACTGTTCAGCAATTATGGGAATATCATCTTTTCTTTCTTTTAAAGATGGAAGTAAGATAGTGAATTCATTAAGCCGATGGAATAAATCATCCCTAAAATTGTTTTTCTGAACTGCTTTGATGATATTGATATTAGTAGCTACTATTATTCTCACATCAATATTAATGGGTTCTATCCCTCCAACTTTAGTAATCTTCTTTTCCTGTATCACCCGCAATATTTTTGCTTGTGCTGAAGGATGTAAATTTGTGATCTCATCTAAAAAGAGAGTACCTCCATTTGCAATTTCGAATTTACCTCTTTTTGCTGAGATAGCTCCGGTGAATGCACCTTTTTGATAACCAAATAATTCACTTTCAATCAATGTCTCCGGAATAGCACCACAATCAATTGGAGTGAAAGCTTTGTTTTTTCTTTTACTTTTCTTATGGATCAAATTAGCAATAACTTCTTTACCTGTACCACTTTCCCCTTGGATTATTACACTCATATCGGTGGTAGCCACAAGTTCTACTTGTTTCAATATACGTACAACAGCATTACTGTTTCCCATATTTATATCATCACTTTTCTTTACTTTCAGTTGTTGCCGCAGGATTTTTACTTCTTGTTTTAATTCATTTGTATCTAACGCTTTGCGGATCACTATTTTTAATTCTTCATTTACAAACGGTTTTGTAATATAATCGTATGCACCTAATTTCATGGTTTCTACAGCTGTTTCAATATCTCCATATGCTGTTATCATGATCACCAGAATTTCTTTTTCTAACTTTGTGATCTGCTGCAGAATATCAATTCCATTCATTTCCGGTAAACGAATATCCAGAAGAACAAGATCGGGAGACTGTTCAATAATTACCTTTAAACCATCTTTACCGTTAGTTGCAGAAATCACTTTATATCCTTCATCAGCCAATAAATTTTGCAGGATAATCTGCATGTTTTTATTATCATCTACAATTACTATATTTGCCATTTACTCTCCATTTATGTTTGAATTGGAATTTCAACGATCACTTTCGTTCCAACTTTTTCTATGCTTTCTATCTGTATGCTGCCTTTATGATCTTCAAATATTTGGTGAGTTAAACTTAATCCTAATCCCACGCCATCTTCACGAGTGGTAAAGAAAGGGTCAAATATCTTTGAGAGATTTTTCTTGGAAATTCCCTGCCCAGTATCTGTACAATTTATTTTTATTGTATTCTTTATTTGTTTTATGCTAAATTCGAGTTGTCCACCATTCGGCATTGCATTAATGGAATTCACCGCCAAATTCAAAAAAGCTTGTTCAAGCCATTTTGCATCGATAAGAAAATTAGATAATACCCCTTTACTATCTAAACTAACTTTTATATTCTTTTCCTGACAACGAGCATTAATTCTTTTGATTACATTTTTTAGTACTTTGTAAATGGAGCCATTTTTAAATTTTACATCTCGTGGATTAGCAAAATCCAATAAACCTTTTATAATAGAATTAGCTTTATTAGAATCTTCTTGAATTATCTCAAGGAATTGCTGAACTTCTTTAGGATGTTCAAATTTACTCAGGCATATTTGCACAGATGAGCTGATATTTCCAAGTGGGTTACGTATCTCGTGTGCAATTCCAGCTGCAAGTTCTCCTACTCCAGCTAGTCTTTCTGAACGCATTAACTGATTTTGCAATTCCTTACGTTCCTGAATTTCTTTTGTTAATTTTACATTGGTTTTTTTGAGGTCATGTGTTCTTTCTTCAACCTCTTTTTCTAACTTTATCTTTGCTTTTTTATTTAAGGTATAACGATAAAAGAATACAAATCCTAGTACCATCAGGATGAAAAGTCCAAATACGAGTAGCAGTAGTGCCAAATTTTGTTTGTCTGAACGTAATTTGTAAATTTCATTATCTTTTTGAAGAAGAACGATTTCTTTTTCTTGATCTTCAAGAAGGAGTTCAACCTCATAAGTTGTTTGCATACCAGAGATTATTTCCATTCTTTCTTTTGTGAATGTACTATCTTTGGTGCTGGAATAAAGTTTATAATAATAAAGAGATGTTTTATAGTCCTTCTTGATGGAAAATATTTCAGAAATGTTCTCATATATCTCGATCTGCAGATCTCTAACTTTTATATCTTTTGCAATTATCAGTGCTCTATTGAAATATTCTAAAGCTTGTAAAAATTGTTTTGTTTCTTTATAAACTGTAGCGATATTATTCAATGCTGCAGCTATTCCTTTCTTTCTTCCTATTATTTTATAGGAAGCTAAAGACTGTTGAAGATATTCTAATGCTTGATCATATTTCTTCTGGTTTTTATAAGCAACTCCAATATTATTGGAAGCATCTGCAATACCGTTTGAATTAGAAATTTTTTTGTAGATATTATGTGAATCAATATAATATTTAAGAGCTATATCATATTGTTTTATGTCGTCATAGATAATCCCGATATTATTTAGTATTCCGGCTATGCCAAACAAATTACCAAGTTTTTCTTCCATTTTAAGTGATCTATGATAATAATCCAGAGCTTTATCACGCTCACCGATATTATCATAAATCTGACCAATATTCCCCAGAGTTCGGGCAATTCCATTTTTATCTTCAGTCTCTTCATAGATTTTAAGTGCACGTAAGTGATATTCTATTGCTTTATCGTAATTTGTAAGATTACCGAAGATCAAGCCGATGTTATCAAGCGTACTTGCATGACCGTATTTATTTCCTATCTCCTGATAGATATGTTCTGATCTACGAAAATATTCCAATGCTTTATTGTAATCACTAAGTTTTTCGTAAGCAATTCCGATATTATTTAGCGAAGCAGCAACCCCATTCATATTACCAATTTCAGATTCGACCTCCATCGATTCCAAATAATATCCGAGTGCTTGTTCATAATTGTTTAAACTTTCCTGCACTATTCCCAAGTTATTTAGGGCGATGATGATATCCTTTTTATCCCCGATTTTTTTTCGCAGTTGTAGAGATTTTACAAAATGTTCTACGGCAGTAACAAAATCATTGAGATAATAATAAGCTCCTCCAATATTATTTATCGCTTCTGCTTCACCCTTTTTGTATTTTATTTTACGGGAAAGAATCAAAGCCTTATTTCCATTTTCGATAGAAAATTCAGGATTTTCCAGCCAGAAAACTTTAGATAATTGATTCATGGCATTAACTTTTTCTTTACCAGTGGATTTTTCTACAACTGCTTTCAGGCTATCTATCTCTGCAGTTTGAGCAAAAACTGATAAAGATATCGCCATCATTAACAGCAACGTAAATATTCTTATTTTCATGATCTGAACCTCTTTAAGAACCTTGCAAAAATTGATGCTCGTTTAGATAGAAATCCACTGATAACTTTTGCAACTTCTTCATCTTGCAGATAACCATAAACCTTATGAGGATTTTTTTGTCCATTATATTCATAAGTGTTATTAATGATAACATCAACCGGTTTTATATTTTTAGAGTTTGGTAAATAGTCGTCCGTCAGATCATAATTCAAAGTAATTTTATCATCCAGATCGGAGAAATTATACCAGGCAGAAGTTATACTTTCTGGAGTTGGGGGTTTAGCTTCAGAATTTATTTTTATATCCTGTTCTCTTAGTATTTTCTTAATGATCAGTGGAAATCCGAGTGGTGAACCAATAGTGATAAATGTATCAATCTTCAGTTCTGTAACATCTTGTATTAAGGTATCATAGGCAATGATCGAGCCCATAGAGTGCCCAATGATAATTATACGTTTGTGTTTGTGTTTTTGCAGAACTTTAATTAATCTGTTTCTAAAGGCATACTTGGCAATTTGTTCTTTATCAATTTTACAAAATCCATAGTAATATGCATCAAGATCCCTGAACATCCGCCTGATTGTTGAGTCAACAATTTTCTCAATACCTCCAATTTTTTTTTTATGCAAAATTATCTTATCCAATCCATCTTCAAATGTATCGAGAATCTTTTTTTTAATCCTCGATTCTTTCTCAGGGAATTTAGGTTTGCAGATTGGAATATATGGATGTTCAATGAATAAATTATCTTTAGTATCTGTGATATTTGGATCAAGTGGTTTGGGATATTCAAGATCTGCCCAATATACTAATTCAAATTGAAAATTGATATCATGATGACCAATATTATTTAGCCCGTCAGAAATAGCTGTTCTCCACCATTTTTCTAGAAGTTCTTTGGGTGGTTTGTTCTTTAGTCCATGAATACCAATTATTACACTTTTCATTATGTTATCATAACCAGAATAATATTAACCGGCTTTTCAAGCTGCTTTGCATAATCCATTGTGTATTTTGTTCCTTCACATTCTCCATCCCAAAAAGCAATTAGCTCATCACATTCCTTTGCGATCAATTTATCACGAAAATGCTTTGCTTTGTCACCAAATTTTTTATAGTCTGGTGGAAATTCCAAGAATTCTATTTTATTATGAATTGCATATTTCTTGGCGAGAGTATCTGTTCCAGGTGCACCACCGCTAATGATCATCTCAATATTAAAGATCTTTTTCAAAGTAATTGAGAGAAAGTTAAAATCAGTAAATTTCTTTGTTCCAATAACTGCTAATTTCATTTCAGTAAAAGCATTTTCTTGGATTTAACTGCTTTGCCATTTACATTTAATTTATAAAAATATACTCCTGTACTTACTCGTTTACCATTATCATCCAAACCATGCCATACAATGGTATTAAACCCTCTATCACAATCACTATTGATAAGTGTTTTGACCTTTTGTCCTTTTATATTGAAGATCGTCAAACTAACAGAACTATCATCAGGAATAAGAAATTTGAAAGTTGTTTCTGTATTAAATGGATTTGGGTAATTAGGAAATAATCTCAAAATATCGATAATAGATACATTGGCATAAACATCAATTGTAGCTAATGATGGAATTGCGTCTGTGTGGATTGAAATCTCACCTTCCAGTGAGCCATCTTCCAATGGATGACATGCGATCCAGAAAGTAACTTCTGAATTGGTTACAAGCTTAATTGGTCCAATTTGATTGGAATATACATCTTCGATATTCTGTTTAATGAGAAAGTATTCAGTTGCTTCAATGCTTGTAATGAGTACATCATCATAACCTACATTTGCAATTGTAACTTGGATACTTTGTGAAGTGGTATTGAATGAAATATCTCCAAAATCAATTTCGTTTTGATCTAACATAAATGCCTGATATTCATAATAGCCAATATCATAATTATCTTCAACGCAAGTATACTCTAATATCTCATCTATTGGTTGATTTAAATATGGAACTATCCAACCTGATGGTGTGCCTGCGTTTATACATGGTGAACCTGACTGAAGATGAAAATCTCCATTCTCTGGATCAATGAAAAGTGGATTTTCCTCAATGTTATTTTCAAACCAATTAATTGTAGCATTACCATTTGTTATAATACTACTTTCCCCACCTTCAATGCAGGAATAATTTGAAGTAAGTGTATTAGAAGTTCCCCAAGTAAAAAATTCAAAGTTAATTCCTGAGTTATTATATATTATTGTATTTGTAAGAGATATATTTGTTGAGTCGCTAGCTTGTATCACTTCACCATAGTACAAATCATGTTGTGAAATAATAGAATTGTATATATTAACATTTGAATACCTTAAAGACAATGCTTTTCCCCCATCATCTGCATAATTACCCAAAATTTTACAGTTTATCAAATTTAAATTAGAAGCAGAAGAACGAATACCACCTCCTGAAAAATAATCGTCACCTGAGGTAGCTTCATTTGCCGTAATTATACAATTTTTTATATCAATATCTGTATTAATAAAGCATAAGCCACCTCCTACTCCTGGATATTCCATACCCCATTCTCCATATCCTGTTGCAATATTATTGGTAATTATTGAGTTATTTAAGTTAATATCTGAATTCCATAAATATATACCTCCACCAGCATATCTAGTTTTGTTATTTGTTAACAAACAATATGAAATTTCAATATTAGAATAATTTATAATATAAAAAGCACCACCATGATTTGAAGTTGCTTTTTGGAACCTACAATGAATAAATTTTGAAGAATCATTTGTTGCTGGTGTGTTGTCAAATTTTATTCCATTCCACCAAGAACCTGAATCTTTTGAAGTAAAAACAATTGTATCCTGCTGGGTACCTTCTGCTATGATCCTGCCCTGAACATCGAATGAGAAACTACCCATAATTCTCACATTTGTGCCTGAATCTATAGTTAATGTTTTACCATCTTCTATTGTAATATTTCCCGTCACTTTTATAGTATCTGCTTCCCAAATCGTGTCTTCTGAAATATTACCATAAACAATCGGGTAAATATCTCCGATTCCAGTAACTCCAACTGTGCTGATGTTTTCATCCGGATCATTAGAGTTTATTGTAATATTACCTGAATAAATAATTGCTGAATTGGGATTAAAAATTACATTAATCGCCTTCATGCTGTCGACTTCTACTGTAAATTGATCAATAGCAGAACCAAACTCTAAGTCGTCTTCTCTTTTTATCAAGAAGCATTCAGGTGCGGTAATTGAAGTTATTTCCAAATTAGTAAAACCTATATTTGAGATCATGAAGCTTTTTTCCAAGGAAAAATCATTTATGGTACACAAGCCAAAATCAAAATTATAAGGATAAACATAAATATCAGGGATCATATCAGGTTCACCCTGAAATTCATAAGCACCAATATCAATTCTTGGCTCATTTCCCTGAAATACTCTTGGATTTCCTGCTAGATCAATATCGGGTAAATATAAACCTGTTGTGTCGGGTGTGCCATGATCAATACACATTGAGTTAGATTGCAGAGACCAGTTAGCTTCAAGTGCATTATAATTGGTTCCAGTTCCTGCTGTCGGATCAACAAAATATGGCACAGTGCTAATGCATCCAATTCCTGCAAAGGACGGTAAATCATCAGAAAAAGCACAATAAGTTAAACTTGCTGAAACATTTGAATAAATCGATCCAGATGCATTTCCTGAAAATACATTATTCTTTCCGGTTATGTTTCTATTGCGTGATGGTGGTTCCATTACTTCATTATTCTTATTGATGCTTGCTCCATTATTCTGTGGCCACCACCAATCTTCATAATAATAACGTATACCGTAAGATTCATTATTTGCTATTGTACAATTTGTTATTTTAGGATTAGATTCTGCCCATTCTATTTCTATTATGTAAATCCCATTACCTCCGTTATTACACACAATGTTATTAATAATTTTTGGTGAGGAATTATCTATATATATACCACTTGATTGATTATTTGTAATCTTGCAATGAATTATTTCTGGATTATTTTCAATATATAAGCCTCCTCCGGTTAATGCCGAATTATAATTTACTGTTAGGTTCTTGAGCTGTCCAGAAGGATAACCATTAGTATAAATTGCCCCTCCCCATTCACCAGAATTATTGTTTGTTAAAGTTGAGTTTTCAATTGTTATGCCACCAGTATCATAAATTGCTCCACCATAATCGTAGGCATAATTGTTTTTGAATATACAATGAGAAATTATGATCTTAGAATAATCATAAATATAAATTGAACCTCCACTTCGCTCAACCCAATTATCTCCAACTGCTTTTCCATATTCCAAATGGCAATATTCAATTTTTGAAGAATCATTTGTAGCAGGAGTGTTATCAAATCTAACTCCATGCCAACCACCTTCTGGAATATTATGATTACTGAATCCTGTTGTATCTGCAATTGTAAATTTGATAGAATCTTGTTCTGTACCAACAGCTAATAATCTTCCTTGAATATTTAGTTTGTAATGATCATGAAAAAGCATTGTAACCCCGGGATTAATTGTTAATGTGACTCCATCTAAGACGGTAACTTCACCTAAGACATTAACTGTATCTGCTTCCAAAATCAGATCCTCTGCAATTATTCCACTTATTTCATTATCCGGAAATATTATGATATAATCTTCTTTTACTAATGTGTTTTCAAGCTGATCATCAGACACCGTTAATGAAACAGAATATACACCAGGATCTGTATATTCCCATGTCGGATTTTGTAAATATGAATCTATAAGTCCATCATTATTAAAGTCCCATTCCCAGGAAATAATGTCTCCATATGATTCATTGATAAAAGTTATTTCCAGGGGGGCATAACCAGATAATATATTAGCTGAAAACTGTGCTATTAAAGAATAATTAACATTAATGTAATCCGGTTTTGTAATTATATCGCTTTGAGTGTTATTCCCGCTTAATAATGAGACTGAATAATTCCCATATAACTCATATGTGTGCAGGGGATTTTGTTCGTATGAGTCTATTGAACCATCATTCTCGAAATCCCATTCCCAGAAAGTTGGTAAACCAACTGATCCATCGTAGAATTGAACTGTTAAGGGAACATCACCAGATTGCGGATCTGCTGCAAAATCAGCATAGTAAGATGTATACTCATATGCCCCAATATCAATATAATCGAAAACTAATCTCTGATTTCCTGCAATATCAAATAAAGGTAAAAGTGACATATCAGTTTCTGGATCACCAGATTCAATACATGGAGAATATGTATCCAACGAAAAATCAGAAAGTAATCCATTTATGGAAACACCATATTGCATTGAAGGTGAAACGAAAATTGGTTCTTCTTCAATACAATTCTGGTAATTTTGAACATTATATGAACTATTACCACCAAAACCTGATATTCCTTCTTCAATATTACAGTATACAAAATAAGGATTTTCTTGAAGATATATTTGGTCTCCGCTTAAAGCAGCATAATTACTATAAGCTATTGTATTTATTACTGAAGGTTCAGAATAATTACCAAAGAAAATACCTCCACCATATTGTGCTTCATTATAAGCAATTGTGCAATTTATAATCTCTCCATCAAAGAATGAACAACAAATACCACCCCCATATTCAGCATAATTATTGCAAATTAAGTTATTTATAATATTACCATTGTCTGAAGAATTTGTATATATTGCACCACCATAATCAGCAGAATTGTTTGAAAAAATATTATTAATTATCACCGAGTTCAATTGATGATCAAAGTTTATCCCACCACCAACATGTGAAGAATTATTATAGAAAATACAATTTTTTACTTCTATTGAAGCATCCCATGTTGAAATACCTCCACCATTAAATATTCCATTGTTTTCGATAAAACTGCAACTATGGATAGAAGGTTGAGATTCACTACAATAAATTGTTCCACCATAGTGACCTTCATTCATTTTAAATAGTGTTCTTTCAATTACAATATTAGAATTGTTTCTAATTCTTATAGCTCCTCCAGATCCTTTTTCAATACCACCGCCACCTACTGGTTGTGCATCAATAGCTTGGTTGTTTTCAAAACGGGAATCTGAGATACTTAATTTTGAAAAAGAATTCACATAAATTGCTCCTCCTCTTAGATCTGGTGGATATCCTTCAGCAATACCATTCATTAAAATACAGTGAACAATTTTAGTTGAATCGTTTGTTGTTGGAGTATTATTAAAACGTATTCCATTCCAACCAATATTGGTATCTACTGCAGTAAATATAATACTATCTTGTTCTGTTCCTTCTGCAAGTAGCTGCCCCTGAACATTGAATTTGTAATGCCCCTGAAATTCGACTAAACAACCTGGATCTATGGTTAAAATTTCTCCATCGGGAATTTCAATTTCACCTTCTATTAGATATGGAGAACCTGCAAAATCCCAGGTTCCGGAAACATTTCCGGCAGGAATTGTTGTTTGAGCATAAAGAAATGAAAAAAGGAAAATTGAAATAATAATTAAAATTTTCTTCATAATTACATCCTACCTTATAAGCACTTATTCCATGAGATGAGAAGTTTATTTTAGGAGCATTTTCTTGGATTTAACTGCTTTGCCATTTACGTTTAATTTATAAAAATATACTCCTGTACTTACTCGTTTACCGGAATCATTTGTACCATTCCAGATAGCAGTGTTTATACCCGTTTCACAAGTTGCATTCACGAGCGATTTTACTTTTTGACCTTTGATGTTATAAATTGTTAACTTAACCTTACTTTCCTGTGGGATTGAAAATTGGATAGTTGTTACGGGGTTGAAGGGATCGGGGTAATTGGAAAGTTGATATTTTGCTTCTGAAATTAGATGACTATCTGAACTGGTTAACTCTACAACTATATTATTGGAAGTTGTAATTCCACCAATACCAACAGAGTTATAGGGAGCGATCATGAAATAGTAAGTTCCGGGATTTATCACATTAAGGAAAAACTGCTCCATAGAACCCAATAATTCATATACCGTTCCTAAATTATCTTCCAGAGAATATCCCAGAATAGGATCAATAAGGGGACCACCATGTAAACCCTGAATAGGATTATCCCATGTTAAAATAATTTCAGAATAATTAGGAGCAACCTGCTCACCGTAAAAATTACTGACAGAATCGGGAACATCAGGACCAACCCAGACTATACCGGAAACCGAACTGTTTCCGTAACTATTTATTGCTGTAAGTAGATATTCAGAATAGCCAGATGATGGAATACTAACATCGTTATAAGTAGCTGATTCGCCAATCACCGGAGTAGTATTAGAATAAATCAAAGCAGCATTGCGATAAAGTCGGATTTCATTCAGTTCTGTGAGCGGATTCCCATTTTCATCTACGGCGGGGTTTATCCAACTTACCAGTACTTCCAAAGCACCAGTTGGATCAGCGGTTAAAGTATAATTTGTCGGAGGACCCGGAGCATATCCGGTTGCAGTAATTTCATAACCAAACAAATAACTCGTGGTTCCTTTGGCAATGCCACCCAAAATAATAAAATCGGGAACAATTTCACAGGAACAGAATAAACCTCCGGCGTGGGTACCGGGAAAATCTTCTGTAACATTATGAGACAATCCTGTTGGAGAAAAATCGGGTAATTGATATTGTGTAACGATTCCATTTCCACCTGTGTAAACTCCCGTATAAGTCCACAAAAACGGCTCTCCTGCACTGTATGAATCGTGTGCTAATCCTTTTGCACCATCTGTAAAAACCAATTGATTCAGCAGAACTCCGTTGCGGTCGATCAGCATAAGTACATCCGCTTGCCAGTTCGTAACCCAGAAAGCATCTTCATTCGGATCATAAGCAATCGCATCGACAGTAATCGGGGATGTAATACCTCCAATAATGGACTGCGAATTAAAATCAATCTGGAAGATCGTGTTAGCTGATCCGCTGCCACCATAGAAATAGTCACCATCCGTTGTTAAGTCATTCAAACCAAAAGGGATATTTGGAATGGTAAAATTCTCGATCCAGGTTCCATTAAGATCGAATTTGGCAATTTGGTTATCGAAAGAATTGGAAACGTAAAAGTATTCCCCGTCTGTTTCCACGCCACTCGGACTGGCAAAACCGGATGGAGTTGTTACATCAACTTGAAAATGCAGATCCCAGATCTCTTCAGATTGGGAAAAGAGAAAAGTACTGTAAAATATTAGAATTAACATAAATATTAAGTTTTTCATAGTGTCTTCCTATTTAATCAATAACATTTTCTTGGTTTTAATTGATTTGTTATTTACATTTAAGTTATAAAAATATATTCCTGTACTAACTTGTTTTCCATTATCATTCATACCATTCCAAATAATTGTATTAAACCCTTCTTCGCACATATTGTTAACTAACGTTTTAACTTTTTGCCCTTTGATGTTGTAGACTATAAGCTCAACTTTACTCTCTTGTGGAATTGAGAACTGGATAGTAGTTTCCGGATTGAAGGGGTTGGGAAAGTTATTATAAAGTTCAAATACATAGATACCATTTACAGATGTTACGATCGTATTTTCTGAGGAAAAATTATTTGATATAATATCAATTTCACCAATTAATTCACCTTGCTCTTTTGGTAAACAGGCAATCAGGAAAGATACTTGAGAGACTGCAGGTACTAGAATATCTAACAATTGTTCTGAATATTCATGTTCTGGAAGTAACTTAATAAAATAATCTTCTGAAGCTGTTATACTAAAAATCTGAATTACCTGATCCAACGGATTAGTAATTATCACTTCAATCGCTTCAGATATTGTCATAACTTGAACATCCCCAAAATTAATCTCATTATGCTCAATAAAAGCAACTTGAGATTCAAAGCATCCAAGATCAATACTGTTTCCCAGAATTCTCTGATTTCCATCCAGATCATATTCTGGAAGAGATAAGCCAATTGTGTCTGGTGTACCAGCATTTATGCATGGAGAAAGTACATTGAAATGAAAATCTTCTTCAGATAGGAATAACGGATCAAAATCATAGTTATTTTCATATTCAAAATCATATGTAATTGGATATTCGGGAGTTGATCCTTCATAGTTAAAAAATATTTCTTCAAATCCACCTTCAATATTTGAATAGTAAATATTCAAATTTGCTGGCATCCATACATATATCTCACCGACACCAGGCTCATAATAGTGCAACCAATATGCATTCAAGTATACTTGAGCATTGTCTTCCAATGCCGAATTCCCCCAGATGATACAGTTATTCATTATGGAATTGGAAGAATTTTCACAATAATATCCAGCACCAGTATTCGATTGATTATCTGCTATTGTACAATTCACAATTTGGTTCTCTCCAGCACCCCAAATTCCACCTCCTCTATTAGCATTATTACATGAGATTAAATTTCCAACTATCTTACTGTCATTTATATTCGAACGTCTATCTAAATGTATTCCTCCACCTTCTACTGCAGTATTGTTTTTGATAAAATTATTGAAAATCTCTGAGTTATAGGATTTAATTCCACCTCCATAATTAGCTTCGTTATTTTCTATGCAATTTTCAACAATCTTTGAGTTAAGGCAATACACACCTCCACCATTACTACCTTCATTGTTCATTATAGAATTATTTTTAATGATAGCACTATAAGATGAATTAATTGCACCTCCCCTTCCTCCAGCTTCGTTGTCTATGAATGTATTGTTAGAAATATTAGTAGTCGTAAGATCTCCTTGATTATAAATATTTATTGCGCCACCATCCTCATTCGAATAATTATCATGAAAAAAAGTATGATTTATTTCTATGCCGATTAACTCATCACTATTAATTATTATATTTATTGCACCACCGTCAATGGCTGAATTATCGTAAAACTCACAATTTAAGATTTCGAGATTGGCATCTACACTATATATTGCACTTGATGTAGAATTATTGAATTTGCAAAATTCAAATTCATTAGCAAAACTTGAATTATCCTCAATATATACACCATTCCATGGGAATTGATCAACTCCTGTAAACTCAATATACTGTGAAGGATTGCCAATTGCTAGGATCGAGCCTAAAATATTCAAACCACCAAAACAATTGATTTTTACACCAGGATAAATTATTAACTGATCATAAATATCTACAGTAACATTTCCAAAAAAAATAACATTTTCTGAAATCTTTCCCGCGATAGATCCACTGACCATATTTGGAGGTAATTCGCCTGATCCAGCAAACTCAGAGGTTGTGTAACACCCAATATCAATAATTGATCCATCACTATCTGTCCCAATCCACTGTGCTCCTGCATCAATGCATGGTGAGTTACTACATAAGTAATATCCGTTTACACTAAACCACGGATTTTCTGTAATGTTATTTTCATAAAAATTAGGTGTAAAATTCATACTTGATGTACCATTCTCAATACAACAATTAGAAATATAAAATTCTGAGTTGTAATTGCTAATATGGTTGTATGAGTTTCCCCATAAAATTGAATTGATCAAAATAACAGATGAACCATGCCAAGCACGGATCGCCCTTTCTTGATTATCTGCTATTGTACAATTAAGAATAATTGGATTTGATTCATCTATATATATTCCATATTCAGAACAATTATGGATTACATTATTTCTTATTATCGGTGATGAATCTTCTAAGCATTGAATACCATAATAACTTAGATGTATTATATTCTTTTCTATTCTGGTTGATGAATATTCCAATTTTATTCCACAAGATTCATTATTATAAATTTCATTTCGCGTAACTAATGAAAGTTTATCTTCGTAAAGTATTATACCATGATATCCTGAATTCGTAAGAATATTATTCTCTATTAGGGCTTCTGAACATGAAATAATAATTCCGTTTCCTTCATTGTTATCAATAGTATTATCTACTATATCAATATCTGAATAAATACAATAAATTCCTGCGCCTCTTGAATTATAATTAAACAAGTTTCCATATATCTCATTGTTTTGAAATATACCTGCACAATTTCTTATATATACTGCACCTTCAGTGTTACTCCAGCCATTCCGACTACGATTATTATAAACAGTATTATTTATGATTTCAATATTCGAATCACGGCAATAAATAGCTCCACAATATGATTCGTCACAAATATTATAAGATAAAATGCTATTATTTAGATTTAACTCTGAATCGACACAACTTATAGCAGTACCACGAGCATCAGATCGATTAAATGAAATTCGAGAATTATTTATAAATAACTTAGAATCATTCAAACTAATAATTAAATATCCTTTTCCAAATTCCATAGTAGAATACAGAATCTCAGAAAATTCATTTGAGGAAATATTATCTTCGAAATGAATACCTCTCCATCCTGTATGATAATTGTTATAAAATCCGGTTGTATCAGCAATAGTAAATCTGATTGAATCCTGTTCGGACCCAATTGCCAACAACCTTCCTTGAACATTGAGTGCATAATGCCCTTGGAATTCAATCAAACAGCCAGGATCAATAATTAAAGTTTCCCCATCAGGAATTTCAATTTCACCTTCAATTAGGTATGGAGAACCAGATAACGACCAAGTTCCAGATACATTTCCGGCAGGGATTGTAGTCTGAGAAAAAAGAAATGAACCACTTAAAGAAAGTACCAAAATGAGCACTAAATTCTTCATATTTCCTCTCTTAAACATTATACTTGGAACCATTCGGAAGGTCCCGTCTTCGTTAAACTATGCCGGACAAGCAAGAAAAGCAAGAAGTCCGACAACCATAAGACAAGCAAGAGAATCTCAGCATCGTTTGTTACTCAAGCCGATGCACCATTCCGAAGGTATGTCACTATTTAATCAGCATCATTTTTTTAGTCTGTTTTACTTCTCCGTCAACTTTTAATTGGTAGAAGTAAATACCGGAGCTGACGGGATGTTTATTTTCATCTGTTCCATCCCAGATGATAGAATATTGATTGTTTTGCCTTTGTCCTTCGATACGTCCGGCAGCTGCCGGATCACTCAGGATGACAGGCAAAGATTTAACTCTTTGACCTTTAACATTATAAATGTTAATTTCAATTAGTTCGTTTATTTGGTTTTGTTCGATGCTAAAGCTAATCGTAGTTGAGGGATTGAAAGGATTCGGATAGTTGTATAATTGGTAACTGGTCATTGGTAATTGGATATCATCTGCATCTGTGCCTTGCCATTCATAGCAACCCATGTCGATGAGGTCTTCATAAATCCTTGGATTACCATCCAGATCATATTCGGGAAGATTTAATCCGGTTGTGTCTGGAGTACCAGCATTAATGCAGGGTGAATCACTAAAGAAATGGAAATTTCCATTATCGGGATCAATGAAGAGAGGATCGTCTTCTATGTTGCCTTCAAGCCAGTTAAATGTAACCCAACCAGGATTGCCAATTGTTACTCCATTTATTCCGTCCTCAACTGCAGAATAAAGAATATTTGCTGTTGTATAACATCCTTGATATCCTCCTGAAAGGTGAATCTGCTCATATGTGTTATTTGTGAATATTGAATTGATTATGTTAATATTGCCAGATCCAGTCATACCATATGCACTGTTATCACAAACAATAGTATTTATTATATCAAAATCTGAAATACTAATGCCAATTCCTTGACCATCCATAAAACCACCATCAGTATGATTATTATGAACTAATGAATTTATTATTATACCATTTGAATCACAGATATATAAACCACTTCCAGCAGTCATCTCATTATCTCTAATTATTGTATTACTTATATCTAGTTGGGAATTATATGCATATAATCCACCACCATAGCTTGGCCCACCATGAATAATTGAATAATTACCAAATATTTCGCAGTTAGTTATATCACACGATGAATTAATTATATACATGCCGGCTCCTGCTCCTCCTTCAACTTCGTATTCACCATAGACAAAACTTCTTGAAATGATACAATTTTCTAACTTTAGATAAGAATTTTCAAGATAAATAGCACCACCACAGGTTGCAAAATCATCATAGTTTATTGCCAAATTTCTGCAAATATTTGAATTTCTTATATTCAATTCTGCATTTAAGCAATTAATCCCACCACCATGATCTGTTCTTCTATTATTCCTGATAGTACAATTAGAAATAATTACTTTATTATAAGATTCAATTTCTATGGCACCGCCAGCTGCTTTAGTTATCTTGCAATATGAAAATTTAGATGAATCATTGGAGACAGGAGTCTGAATGAAATTTATCCCTCCCCACAAATTATCTTCTCTATAAAAGTATATTGTATCCTGTTCAGT
>JAYEKK010000059.1:0-4625 GCA_034660955.1 Candidatus Cloacimonadota bacterium
TTGTAGAAATCAATCTCGAATATGTTGAACCTAAAGTTTGCTTCAAGAATCTGAAAGGAGTTGGAAGTTCAAAATTATGTGGAATAACTCCAATTAAACCAATTATGCAACTTAACAGGTCTGATAGAAGATTTGTTGATTCGTATGATGTTGTAAAAGGTATTGATTCATCAACAAACCTTGCTGCTATGAATTGGGAAGATTTTGAACATTTAATTCGAGAGTTGTTTGAGAAAGAGTTTTCTGTAAATGGTGGAGAAGTAAAAGTAACACAAGCAAGTAGAGACGGTGGAGTAGATGCAATAGCTTTTGATCCCGATCCAATTCGAGGTGGTAAGATTGTTATTCAAGCAAAACGATACACAAATACAGTTGGTGTTTCTGCAGTAAGAGATTTATATGGTACTCTAGTAAATGAAGGAGCAACAAAAGGTATTTTAGTTTCAACGGCAGATTATGGTCCAGATGCATATAATTTTGCAAAAGACAAACCAATTACATTACTAAATGGTGGTAATTTACTTCACCTCTTACAAAAACACGGTCATAAAGCTAAGATCGATTTAAAAGAAGCAAAATTAATTTTAGCTGAAGAGCAAAACGAATGAAGCATTTAACAAAACACTCCACATTCAAATAGAGAGAAAAGCAAGAAGAACGTGGCAGCTGCAAAACATTAGAATCAGAAATTATTCGTGTTCTTTCGCGAATTTCGCGGATGTATTTTACTTTTTCCCAGTTCTTATTCTATGATGTAAATAAGCTATTGGTTGAGAAATTTGGGTCAGTTGTAAGATTGATTCCAATTCGGCGTAAGCCAGCTTCATCACCCGGAGTAGGAATATGGGTCATATGAACCTCACAGCTCCGTAGTTTTTTTATCTTTTCCATTGCAACTTGAGCTGTAGGATTAGTTGTAGCACTGATGCTAAGAGCAATGAGGGTTTCTTCCAGATCTAAACTTACAGATTTTTCACCTAGAATATTTTTTTCAAAATTAAATATGGATTCTATCACTTGAGGTGAAAGTAGATAAATCTCATCTGGAATTCCAGCCAGCACTTTTATAGCATTAAGTATCAGGCTTGATGCAGAATGCATGAGTGATGAATTTTTGCCTGTTACTATTGATCCATCCTGTAATTCAATTGCCGAGCCGCAGTATATCCCTTCATTTCCTTTCCCGCATGATTCTGCTTGCAGAGATGCCTTGCGAGCAGGCTCAACAACTTTTCTGTCTTCAGGTTTTGCACCAACTTCATTCATGATAAGTTCAGCACGGTCAACTGTATCTTTATTCACAAATCCCATTACATATTCGCATCTATAACGGAAGAATCTACGGATTATTTCCTGACGTGAAGCTTCTTTTGTAACTTCATCATAAATAATACCAAAACCTGCACGATTCACACCCATATCTGTTGGGGACTGATACATTGCCTTTCCTTTAGTGATCTTCTCCAAAATTCTTTTAAGTACTGGAAATGCATCTACGTCTCGATTATAGTTTATGGTTGTTTCACCATAAGCTTCCAAATGGAATGGATCAACAAGATTATAATCTTTCAAATCGGCAGTTGCAGATTCATAAGCAATATTTACAGGATGTTTTAAGGGAAGATTCCAGATAGGGAATGTTTCAAATTTTGCATATCCGGCTTCAATTCCCCTTATGTGTTCATGATACATTTGTGAAAGGCAAGTTGCCAATTTTCCACTTCCGGGACCGGGTCCTGTTACAATTACCAGCGGGTTCGTGGTTTCAATATAATCGTTCGCTCCGTATCCTTCTTCACTAACAATTAAATCGACATCTGTTGGATAGCCTTTTGTAAATTTATGAGTATAGACCTTCACATTTCTGCGCTCAAGTTTATTCTTAAAAATTATAGCAGCCGGTTGCTCTTCAAATCTGGTAATTACAACTGCCGCAACATTTATCTCACGCTCTCTTAAATCATCAATGAGTTTAAGTGCATCAACATCATAGGTTATTCCAAAATCGGCACGAATTTTTTTACGCTCAATATCACCAGCGTAAATACAAAGAATTATATCGGCACGGTCTTTAAGTTTTTGCAGAAGATCCATTTTAACATTAGGGTGGAATCCCGGTAAAACACGAGAAGCATGATAATCGAAGATGATTTTCCCACCAAACTCCAAATAAAGTTTGTTACCGAATTTTCCAACTCTTTCTAAAATGGCTGCTGTCTGTTCTTCTAAATATTTCGCATTGTCAACGCCGAGTTTCAGGCTCATCTCCTATATATTATTTACTAAAGTGTTCAGCAGAATATAAAATAATTGGGTTTGTCGTTTAAAACAACGAGGTTCTACTTCGTAGAGCCATCGTATTATTGTTTCACAAAGCCAACAATAGCTGTCTTTCTGCTTGCCAAGCCGAAGCTGGCGAAGGCTGGAGGAAATCTTCGGAGTAATTTCTAACGAAGAATCTCATTATAAGCGGAGATCCTTCCTAAGAATAATCCTGAAAGCTTTCGGGATCAGAATGACATATACACTCTATTATGCAGAACTCATTTTTTATAAATTTATTTTTCTTTATCTATTTTACTATTTATATTTGAAAGAAAGATCGGTTTAGAATTCTTATCAAAAAATTTCATCGAAATATTACCTTCAATACAACGATCATAAGAGAAATAATTTGTATACTCTTTAATATCCTGATTGAACCCAAGTGTGAGGAAACACTCCTTATCACTATTTATAAGTTCATTTTGCAAATGAAAGTTTCCTTTTTTATCTTCTTTAAATGCAACATAGCGGATTGTACCATTCTCAAATTTAATTTTTATGTTATTATAATTTCGGTCTTTATAATAAATCTTTTCAGCAAAGTAAATACCATTCATACTTTCACGTACTATTGGAAATTCAATGATGCCGGTTGGTAAAACTATTATTTGATGTTCAACAAGATCACCGGAAAAGAGAATTGGTTTATCTCTATTTATTTTTATAGCTAATGTTTCATCATTAGTTGTTATCCTATAATTAGAAAATGAGAAGTATCGCTCACGGTATTCTTCACCGTTAATTTTTAATAAATTATAATTGCAGTTTACACCCTGAATGTATATATCAATAATTTTTTCATAATCTTTGCCAATATACTCGGCTAGTTGCTGTGTGGGAAAATTAAGAAAAATTATTTTCTTCTTCTGTTGGAAGAGGTGCTGCATAATAGAGTTTGTTGAATCTTTAAATTGTTTTATTTGCTTGTCAGAAGTTTCATGAAAATCGCTGGAATAACTTTCCCAACTGATCTCAATGAATTTATCAATCGCATTTATCCAACTTTTGTAATAATTTGGAGGAACCGAGAAAACATCTTCCGGCATTTCTGCATAAAAACGTTTCTTAAGTTTTTCTGTAGACATCTCGAGAACAGGAAAAGCTTTTCGTTTTCTTATGGCTATAGCTAATTCTTCTATTAAAGGTAATTCAATAAGTGGATCGTTGGAGTTGTTGTCATTATGAATTTCACCGGAAATTGAGATGACATCATTACTTTGTATCTTTAAGAGATTATTTACAATATTGAAGGCAAGTTCAGAAAATTTTTCCATTAGTTTAAAAACCAACCTTCCCCTAATTTTACTTTTATCAATTTATCTATCTCCAGATCAAGTATTTTAGAAGCAATACGATTAAATTTCTCTTCATTGTCACTCACATAAAAACGATCTTTACCAATTATCTTAGATTCTCTATTGGGCAAGATCTCATCAAGTCTGTCTGTAACTGCTTGAGCACTATCTACAAGGGTGATTTTATCACCGACAAATTTTTGAATTGAAGATTTGAGAATTGGATAGTGAGTGCAACCTAGAACTATAGTATCAATATCATTTTGCAAAAGAGAAGTAAGATATTCTCTAATTGTTAGCTGGGTTACTTCATGATCTTCCCAGCCTTCTTCGACAAGTGAAACAAAAAGAGGACATGGCTTACCAAAAACTTTACAGCTTTTATCCAGCTTGGAAATTGCGGATGAATATGCCTGGCTGCGAATAGTTCCTTCGGTTCCAATTACACCTATTTGTTTGTTACTGGAAGTTTTTACAGCGGAAAGAGCACCAGGTTCGATTACACCTAGTACGGGAACCGGAAGTAATTTTTGTAGTTGAGTTAATGCTGTTGCAGAAGAAGTGTTACAAGCTACCACAATGATCTTAGCTCCCTGTTGGATCAGGAATCGTGCATTCTGAATAGAATATTCTATAACCGTATTGCGTGATTTTGGTCCGTAAGGAACTCTGGCAGTATCACCAAAATAGATGATATCTTCAAAAGGAAATCGTTTCCGGATTTCTTTAAATACAGTCAATCCACCAACACCTGAATCAAAAATTCCGATTGGTTTTTTATCCAAAATATCGTCCCCCTCAAAAAAATTACTAATTTCCAAATTTAAGAATAGAAATTTGTTGTCAAGCTGGCATTAAATAATTATTTTAGAATGTGAATTAATAAAAATAAATAGGTTGGAAAGAACATGAAGAAAATTGGATTAACGCTCGGTGGTGGTGGGGCTAGAGGAATCTGTCATATTGAGTTCCTTAAGGCTTTAGATTCATTTCATCTAAAGCCTT
>JAYEKK010000060.1:0-17324 GCA_034660955.1 Candidatus Cloacimonadota bacterium
TTTTTCTGAATAAGAGGGATAACATTTTTATCGATAATATCTCCAATACTTTCTATATCATTAACAGAAGACATCATCACATAAACCTCATTCGCTTGTTCGTCATTCAAATCTTTTCGTTGGATTTTAATAAGATATTTTAGTATTTTTTCTTCCAAATAATCTATTTTATTTTCACGCATCCTAATGCCTTCTAATAGAGAGATATTTGGATATATTGCATCGGATTGCTCTTTTTCATCAAAGAATGGTTTTATCGCTGCATTCAACATCCTTTTCACTATTTTCATCATTCTCAAAACTTCAGATTTTGCAAGTTCAATTGCTAAAGACGGAGTCTCAATAACTTTTTCATCTAAATGCATAATTCTTGGTTTTATACCACTTTCGTATTTTTTTATAGGTAATATCTTAAAAATTAATTTAGCAAAAATAGTAGTAAACGGTAAGAATATCAACCCGAAACCTACATTGAAAATAGTATGTGAATTGGCTATCTGTCTTGGTAGTATTGCACTTCTTGCTGCAATTCCTGTGAGAGAGGCATCTGCAACCGGAGAGATGGAGCGGACAAGATCGGCAAAAGTCGGAATCCAGAAAACGAAGAGCAAAACTCCTGAAATTTTAAAAATAACATGAGCGATAGCAACTCTTTTTGCATCTCGAGAAGTATTTATACTGGCAAGTGCCGCTGTGATACAGGTTCCAATATTTGATCCAAGAATAAGTGGAATACCAGCTTCTAGTGATAGTAATCCTTGAGATGCTAGAACTATAATGATCCCTGTGAAAGCACTGCTACTCTGAATTAATCCTGTAAATAGTGCTCCTATTAAAATTCCCAACAATGGGTTTTCCAGTTTTAAAAGAAGGTTGATAAATCCGTCATAAGAACGAAGCGGATACATTGCTTTCGACATAATGTGCATTCCAAAAAATAAAATACCAAAACCAAGAATAGCTTCACCTAAATTTTTATAAGCCTCTTTTTTTACGAACATTTTTAAAATAAATCCAACGGCAATCATTAACAATGCATAATCTGTAAATTTGAATGCAATTAATTGCGCTGTGATGGTAGTTCCAATATCTGCACCGAGAATCACCCCTAAAGATTGAGCGAATGTCATTAATTCTGCTTGAACAAAACTAACCAGCATTACTGTTGTTGCACTGCTGCTTTGGATGATCATCGTGACTACTGCTCCCACAGTTAAAGCGATGACTCTATTTTTTGTGAGAGCTGAAAGGATATTACGCATCTTATTACCTGCGGCTTTTTTCATCCCATCGCTCATCATATTCATTCCGAATAAAAAGAGACCTAAACCACCCAGAACTCCAGTTAATAAAAAGAATATCCATTTTGAATCACGTGCAGTTAATTTGAAATACACAATATCATTTTCATTTAAACCATTTCGGATCCTGGCAGAGCACTTATAAATTCCCTTTTTTGAACCTAAAACAAAATGGGTTTCAGCAATTCCATTATTGTCTGTATATACCACTTCGCTTTCAAAAGTATAATCTTCTGCACCGGATGGTTTTGATATTAAATCAAATTTAACAGCTATATTTGCAACAGGTACATTATTTTGATCTTTTACAATTACTGATAATGGCTGTTCAATTCTTTTACCGACTACATCAATTAGTAAATAATCGAGAATATCAGGTGATTTTTCTAATTTTAATAAGTTTTGGTTTTCTGAACCAAAAATCAAAAAAGTAGTGAATAGAAAAATAACTAATAAAATTATTCTTTTTTGCATGAACAAATCTCCAAATTTCCTATTTTAAATATTTATCAAACATTAAACCATGACGCAAACCACGATCACTAATAGTAAAAGAATCAATCATGAAAATTTCCATGATAGTATTAATTATTCCCGCTCCTGCCAATATCACATCTGCTCTTTTAGGTTGAAGACCGGGAATTTGTTTACGCTCTTCAATAGTTTTATTTTTATATAATTTGATTTGTTTTTTTACTTCTACTAAAGACATTTGAGAACCTTGAATTATTTTAGGATCGTATTTAACCATCTTATGCATAACGGCACCCATACTTGTTACAGTTCCACCAATTCCAATCAGATAATCTGCTCTTTTGTCAGTGATCCTTTCACCAAAAAAATCCAACATATGATCTTGCATTTTCTTTAATTCATCATTTGTTACAGGATCGGAAATTAAAAATTCTTCGGTAGGATGAACTGCCCCTAAATTTAGACTAATACGATTATTAAGATTAGTTCCTTTTCCAAAAATAAATTCTGTGCTGCCACCACCTGTATCGAATACAACAACATTTTTATCTGTGTTTCCAATTGTGGATAAAACTGCCAGATATGATAGTCTTGCTTCTTCTTCTCCTGGAATTACTTTAATTGTAAGTCCCAATTCATCTTTTACTCTTTTTAGGAACACATCGCTGTTCTTTGCTGTTCGTAAGCACATTGTGCCGACTGCAGTGATTTCTTTCACATTTTCTTCTTCAGCACTTTTAATAAATTCACGTAATGCTTCGATGTTTCTATTCATTGCTTCATCCGATATGAGTCCTGTTTTCAGTAATCCTTCTCCTAATCTGGAAATATTATTTGTATCTATTATTGTTGTTGATTTCCCATTTTCAATTGAGAATAGAAAGAATTTGATCGAATTAGTCCCAATATCTAATATTGTATATTTATCCATAATTACATCCTTAATTAACAAACTGGATTATTTAATATTCAAGCCCAAAGGTTCGTTTCATTGCTTTTATATAATTTACATTTTCGTATTCGGTTAGCCCTAATTTTTTTACAGTATTCAAAACCACTTCCATATCCGCATGTTCAACAGCAATAGTTTTAGTTGAGAATTCATTGAATTTAACCTCAGCAATTTCTACAATCGCATCATTGATCAAATAACCGTGACGATTTTTCTCAACAGTTATCATCTTTAAATTTGGATTTTTTCCAATTAATTCTTCAATATACTCCTTGTATGAATATTCATCTTTATCAAGATAAGGCAGTTGTAATCCAAATGCCTTATAAACAAGTGCAAGATCATTAATATGGATTGGGAATGCTGATTTCGCCAGAACTGTCCACTGTTCTAAACCGGTTTCTTCATTAATTCTAATTGGAGATTTTATATCCATTAATTCATCTCTGATTTTCGTATTATCATTGCTTTTCTTAGATAGAATATAGATTTCTTTACTTTTTCTATGACGTGCATTTCCATATATTTTTATATTTTCCTCTCCTTTAGAAAGGTCATCTCCAAAAGTTCTCCATTCCCATCTTGGTATTATTTTCTCCATTACTATTCCTCTTTAGTTTTATTTATTTTTTCAATTTTCTTTTTAGCATCAGCTATTTTTTCCCAGTTGCCTTCCCATTTGTTGTATAAGACCAAAGAACCAATTTCTAATATTTCTTTGAGTTTTGGTTCTTTAATTGAATAGTGAACATTTCTCCATTTCTGTTCTTTTATCAGGTAGGCTCCTTCGTGAAGTATTTTTAAATGGGCAGATAAAGTATTTTGGGGAACTCCTATTTTTTCTGAGAGTTCGGTTACAGTTAAAGAATTGTTTTCCATCAAAGTATATATTATTTTAATTCGTATTTCGTTAGAAATAATATTGAATAATTTTGATAATTTTAAGATCACAAAATCATCTATCATAAATCCTCCCACTTCTCATGTGAGACATGTCTGATATGATGGGATGATGAGTCAAGTAAATTATTTTTTATTTTGTTAATTTAATATAAAATAAAAAGATATATTCATTCTAAAGACAAAAAAATCTGGACAAAGTAACCTATGAAATCTTTTTGACACTGAAAAAAATCAACAGGAGACAGTATGGTAACGAAAGAAGAAAAAGTCGTAGAACCTGAAAAGGTTAAGAACGCTTCCGAAGAGAAGATTGATCCAAAACCAACACAAAATGAGGAAATTACAACTGAAAAACCAGAAGAAACAAAAAAAGAAACAATAGAAAAACCTCAAATTGAAACAAAAGAAGAAATTAAAGAAGAAGTAAAAGCAGAAACAGAAACCGTAGTGGAAGATGATCAGCCAGAAGAAACAGCTGGTGAAAATTTTGAGCAGATGTTAGAAGATTCACTTGTTAATATCAAACAGCTTGAAATTGGCGATAAAGTATCCGGAGAGATCATTAACATTACAGATTCCTACATATTCGTAACACTTGGAGGCAAAAGGGATGTTTATGCCGAAAAGCTAGATTATGTTGATAAATCCGGTAAGTTATCTTTCAAAGTGGGTGATACCTTAGAAGGTTATATTGTAAAAGATACTGAAACAGAAACTCTTATTGCTAAAAGCCTTGTATCAGTAAACTTGAACATTCTTCAGGATGCATTTGAAGAGAAAATTCCGGTAAGTGGTAAAGTTCAATCCATGACCAAAGGTGGATATATAATAGATATTTCAGGGATCAAAGCTTTCTGCCCGATCTCTCATATTGATGACAAAATTGTAATAGAACCAAAGAAATTCATGAATGAAACTTATGATTTCAGGATTATAGATTTTAAAGATAAAGGGCGTAATATTGTTGTTTCCAGAAAGAAAATTCTGGATGTAGAAAAAAAGAGATTGCGAAAAGAAATATTAAAAGAACTTAAAATTGATACTGTTGTAGATGGTGTAGTTACAAGACTCACAAATTTTGGAGCATTTATTGATATTGGTGGAATTGATGGTCTTTTACATATCTCACAATTCTCATGGGGTCATATAGATTCTCCATCTGAAATATTAAATATAGGCGATGAGATTAAAGCTAAAGTTATCAAGATCAAAGGTGACAAGATATCACTAAGTATGAAAGCACTTCAAGAGAATCCTGTTGATGCAGTACTTCGTGATTTAACTGAAGGGGAAGTTTTAACATGTAAAGTTGTACGTAATCTCTCTTTTGGTTCATTTGTTGAGATCAAGCCTGGGGTAGAGGGATTAATTCCAATTTCAGAATTATCTCGCGGAAGACGCATAAATAATCCTTCGGAAGTAGTTAATGAAGGTGATATTGTAGAAGCTCAAATATTAAGGATCAATCTTGATAATAAAAAAGTTTCTTTATCACTTAAAGCACTCCAACCCGATCCATGGGACATTATTAATGAAACGATTAATGAAGGTGAGGTCGTTTCAGGCATTATCGAGAATGTTGTAAATTTTGGTGCTTTTATCAAGATCAGTGATGGACTTACAGGTCTGTTGCCTGCATCTAAGATAAAAATTGCAAAAGTTGATCTGGATAGTAAGAATGTTGGTGAAGAATTTAAAGTACGTATTGTGAAAATAGATAAAGAAGCAAAAAGAATTTCTCTTGAACCAACTAATATGCCTGAATCTTTTAATGATGATAAAGATGGTTGGCATAAATATAAGAAAGAACAAAAACAAAATAATCATATCGATGAAGATAACCCGTTTGCAAATCTGTAATCGAAAATAAGAATATAAAAAAAGCCTGCTGAATTTACAGCAGGCTTTTTTTGTTTAATAAAGAATAAGGTTGATTAATGTTTGGACACTGCCACGTTCTTCTTGCTTCTCTTTCAATCTGAATGTGGAGTGTTTTGTTAGTAGCATCGTTCTTGTCAAAATAAAACCAGCTTGAGGAAATACTCAAGCTGGAAATTAAGGTTAAAACAAATGTGTCTTTACTTATGAAACTACTTCATCAGGATCATTTTTTTAGTAGAAGTATAACTACCTGATTTCATTTTGTAGAAGTAAATACCGGATGTAACAGTTTTACCATTATCATCTTTACCGTTCCAAATAACCTGGTGTTCTCCTGCTGACAGTTGTTCATTAACAAGTTGTTTTACTTTTTGTCCTTTTATGTTGAACACTTCAAGATTCACAAAATTGGAATTTTGTGTTACAGAAAAAGAAATCGTAGTCGTTGGGTTAAATGGGTTGGGATAATTTCCAATTAATTGTGATATTATCGGTATAATGTCTTCATCTGCGGAGACTGCGATAACATAAATGTAATTTTCTTTAATTTCCGTATCTTCATTATACGCATTAGAGGAAGTTAATGTAACAGTATAATCTCCCGATTCTTCATAAGTCCATACAGGATCCTGATCATTCGAATCAATTGCACCATCGTTGTTAAAATCCCATTCCCATTCGGTTGGATAACCTGAAGTAAGGTCTGTGAATTGGACAGTGAAAGGAGCTGCACCTTCTGTGTATGAAGCTGTAAAATCGGTAGAGATCAATGTTGTGAATTCATAAGCACCCATTTCAATTCTTCCATCCAGAACACGCGGATTTCCGGCAAGATCAAATTCAGGAAGATAAAGTCCTGTTGTATCCGGTATGCCGGCATTTATACAGAGAGAAGCTTCAAGTATTGAATACTGATGCTCTCCGGCAAAGGCAAATAAAGGGTCTTCATCAATATTACCTTCTAACCAATGCACAGTTCCGCCATTCATCATAACAATTCCTTCTTCCCCTCCTTGAAGATCAGTATATGATATTGTAACTTCGTTTGGACCAAAATCAGGATCAAGTTCAATTTCATTGGGAGTATTATTCCAAAAAATACAATTTATAAAAGTAGGATGACAAATAATTCCAAACATGGCTACCTGCACCCAGCAACCTCCACCTCCAATCTCACAGGAGTTTTCGCTAATTGTAACATTTGTAAATATTGGTGAACAACTGCTAGCTATTATACCGGCTCCACAATCACCGGTAGAATTGCCTGTTATTACCGAATTATTTATTCTGATATCGTCATCTTCATCTGTATATATAGATAATCCTCCACCCCAACCTACTGAATAATTATCAGATATTAATACATTATTAATATAAAAAGAATCACAGCTACTTATTCCCAATCCGCCAGCCGCTATACCGGCAGAATTACCTGATATTTGTGAATTTTCTATAACAACATTGGAATATATAGCCCCAATACCACCATCTTCCCCCCATGCAGAATTATTTAACACCTTAATATTTGTCAGAAAGGTTTCAGATTCTGTTACTAGTATTCCACCGCCAAATAATCCACTATTATTCTTAATAATAACATCATCTATTGTTACATTGGAAAATTCAGATATATTAATACCACCACCCCACTCATCTGATATATTATTTGATACAATTAAGTTCTCTATAGTTATATCCGAATTATAACAGGAGATACCTCCTCCTCTGTTATAAACAGCAGATTCATAACTATGACCGTTAATAATCGTAAACCCGCACAATGCTGTTCCTGTTCCAGTTATATTTTCCACGATTACAACACTATTTATGTTGTTACCGTCAATTATCGTTTCCGTAATATAGGCAGGATTGCCGGTTGTTAAAAACAGAGAACCTAATACAATACTCTTTCCATTATAATTAATGTTCTCTACATAAGTTCCGGGCTGCACAAGAACCGTATCTCCGTTTGCTGCGGCATTAATGCCTTGTTGAATTGTCGGCTGATCTGCCGGCACATTGATAATTTCTGCAAATGCATAACTGCATAAGAACAGAAATCCTAAAACCACTAACACTCTTTTTGTCTTTTTCATTTTTTCCTCCATTTTTTTTTGAAAAAGTTGATTTTTTTCTCTAAACATTTTTCCTCTCTTTTTTAAATAATTATAAGCCGTGGTTTCGAATTATAATTTCCATTAACGATTTTGAGATAATAAAAACCATCAGGAACCAAATCACCTGACTCATCCTTTTTATCCCACTCAATTAAATGTTCACCTGCATTCATAAATTCATCTGCAACCAATCTGATCTCGTCCATATTTGAATTACAAATTATCACTTTGGTCTGTTTGTTCTCATCTTTTGAAATGCAAGATATCGTAACTTTTTCATCGAGACTTTCAGTTAAACTACAATTCATTATCATTTTCCTCCTCTATCTTTTGGAAGTTATATTAGCAAGTGGTATGCCAATCGGATAAAATTAGAAATTTTTTCAAAATAGTGAGAACTTAAAACCTATGAATAAAGTTAGTTAGATAGTTAATAATTATTTTTATTGAACTTCTATCGGAAATTTCAGATTGAAGAAAATCATAGAATTTGAAACAATATTGTTTCAAATTTGGTTTGAAATTAGCCGATAATGATTTTCTCTCGTTTTATAATAATGGTTTAGAAGATTATTTCGTTTATTGTTGCAAATGAAACATTAATGTTTCAAGATTGAAAATCGTTGAAATAATAAGACCTTCCGGATGGTTGAGCTTGCGAAACCTCCGTAATGGTCGGGAAGTAAAAGGTCAGCCATTGCGAAGATTTAGCATGAAGAATTCCTTTGGATGTAACCTTTCGCAAGGTTTGTTTATAATTTTTTCTTCAACAATCTATATATCTGTGCTCGTTCCAAACCACCCAGTTTGCCGGCACTTTGCACATTTTCATCTGCCGCGACCATAAGTTCTTTCACATAGCCAACATCGAGCTTATCGTTAATCTCACTTTTATAAGATTGATATTCTTTCCAATTTTGCGGAAGATTTTCAAAGATCGATGTTTCTTCCTTTTCAATGATTTGGGCAAATAACTCAATTTTCAAGATTTCTTCTTTTGAAAGAAGAACTGCTCTTTCGATCTCATTTTCCAGTTCCCTTACATTTCCCTGCCATTCGCAGGAAAGCAGGTAATTGAGTGCATTTATCGAAATACTTTTAATCTTCTTCTCAAACTTTTTATTGAATTTTCGAATGAAATGATTCACGAGAAGCGGAATATCGTGTTTATGCTCTTTTAATGCAGGCATCTTCACTTTTATCACTTTAAGCCGATAAAACAGGTCTTGCCGAAATTCCCCGTTTTTTATCATTTCAGGCAGGTTTTTATTCGTAGCAGAAATAATTCTCATTGAAACAGGAATAACCTTTGTGCTTCCGAGAGGAGTAACAGTTCTTTCTTGAAAAACCCGCAGCATTTTTGCCTGAAGCGAAAGCGGCATATCACCGATCTCATCAAGAAAAAGTGTTCCACCATTTGCCAGCTCGATCTTTCCTCTTTTATCTTTGACAGCTCCCGTGAAAGCTCCTTTGGCATAGCCGAAAAGTTCACTTTCCAGAAGATGATCCGGAATAGCAGAACAATTTATGGCAATAAATGGAGAATCTTTTTTATACTTTTTATGAATCTCTTTTGCCACCAACTCTTTTCCACAACCGGTGGGACCAGTTATCAGAACATTTACATTGTGCTCGGAAACCATATCAAGAAGTGTGAATATTTCTTTCATTTCTTTACTGCTGCCGATAATTTCCGAAAAATCTTCTTGCTCATCATTTGAGGCAGATTCATTTGTAATATTCACATGTTTAGATTCAATTTCTGTAATATCTGTAGATTTATTTTTACTTAAAGTACTTACCTTTAGATCATAATATTTTTCTTGAAATTCATAAGCTGTTTTATAATTACCCATTTCAAAATAGATACTTTTAGCTGTTTTGTAAATCTCTTGCAGCATTTTGTTGATCTTTTGCTTTTCTGCAAATTCTATAGCTTTTTTTAAATATTCAGTCGTCTTTTCATATTCTTCCATTTTGGAATATACCGTAGCAAGATTAAGCTGAATGTAGGGAGTGATATATTCATCCTTGAAATCTTTTGCTGATTCATATGCTTTCAGATGATATTCAAGGGCAAGATCATATTTTTTTTGATCTGTATATATTGTACCAATATTACTCAAAGAATAGGAATTTGTACTGCATTTGTTAAATTCTGTCAGCGATCTGTTAAAGTATTCGAGAGCAAATTCATAGTTCTTTGAATTCATATATGTTGTACCAATATCATTATAGATGACGGATAATATGATCTCTTTTTTATCCAGCTTCTCAAGGATTTCTATGGTTTTAAGATGATATTCCAAGGCTTTGTCATATAATCCAAGTAAGTTGTAACCTGTGGCAATTTTCGAATATGTTTCAGCAATATTCCGTTTATTATCGATTTTCTTATTATATTTAAGTGAATAGAAAAGATATTCAAAACTCTTTTCGAAATCTCCGAATTCCATATATAACCTACCAATATACATTGCCGAATTTATATGGAATTCAGATTTATCTGTTTCAGAAGTAGCATTAAAAGTAAGAGTCAAGTATTCGAGTGCTTTTTTTACATTAACCATTCGTGAATAATTAAATCCAATGTAATAATAGCAATTAACGATATTTATTTTTTCATTAAAATTTTCATAGATATTTAGGGCTTGCAGGAAAGCATCATTCGATTCATTTTGTTTGAAAAGGTCGTGGAATATTTTTCCTATATTTTTCAGAATTTCTGCTTTATCGGTTTCGTTTTCTATTTTTTGGGCAAGCTTAAATGCTTCTTTGGCAAATTTATATTTATCATCCGTTGACCTTTTTGATTCTTTCCCAGCTAGTTTGATCAGTTTTTCAATTTTATTTTCCATAACACTTCCTCTTTGGAATATAATCACGTATCATAATTTTAATTTCCAATTACTATATCAAGAAATAAATGCAATAAATATTCTCCCCAAAAAGACAATTAAAAAGAATCGTCTTTTCCGTTTCATATAAATTAGTGATTTCCAATTTTTAATTTGTTATTAATTAATGCTTTATAACTTTCTATTCTTTGCTGTTAAAAATTTATTTTGAAGATTAATTCTTTCTTTTATGTTAAGTTGCGACTAATGTTTGGCAGCTGTCACGCTTGCCCGCCTCTGGCGTGACTCTTCCTGCAAGCCAAAGGCTTGTAAACTTTTCTCTCAATCTGAATGAGGAGTGTTTTGTTATGCCTATTCTTTCAAGAACTAATAATCACTTTTTAAAATTACATCTCAGATAAAACAAATTACTTCTTCAACGTACACGTATATCTGAAGTCACTTGTGAGTGCAGGTGGTAAAATTGTCCCGACTGTTCGGGGCTACCACTGAAACGTGCAAGTGATTTGGGTGAGGTAGGCGAAGCGTTAGCATAGCCGTACACTGAACCAGATATACGGTGTTATCGGATGTAAATTTTAAATTAATTAATAACTTTTATTAATTCACAGAAATGTTCTTTAGCTTCAATGTATTTTTGTTCACCAATATTTTTAGGATAGTCTTTTGTTTGAATAGAAACTGAATTATTTTCTTTCACTACCCAATAGAAAATTTTGTCTTTTTTTCCCGTTACAGATATTGTATTAAATCCTTCTTTGGGAATTCTGTATAATAATTGAATATCCATGATGTTATATAATATATTTATAGATTCATATTCATCAGATTTTTTACCATTGTTTTGAATAATATCTGTTAATTTATCAAAATTTTCTACACTCAAACATAGATCAAGAGTTAATTGATCGTCTAAGTTGTTAATTGGTTTTTTCTCACTCTTTAAAGAACAACCTGATATTAACAATATTATTAAGATTAAGATTAATGATTTTTTCATTTTTAAAATTTATTTCCGATAACGGTTAAGGCTATGTGCCGTTTTAATGGCATATAACCTGTGTTATCGGTTGGATTTTGGAATATTCTCACTTGCGTCCTTCTTTTTTACTAACACCCCTTGAATGCGATTGTTATATTTTTTTTATTGATTGTCATTTTCACATGAAGGGTAAATGGTGACAGTAAGAGTAGCACCAATTTTAGTTACTTTTTCAAGTAGACCATTAGCAATGGTAAAGCTTCCCTCGGGCCTCTTTTTATTTGATTGCCACCCAATATTAAAGTCTAGTTTTTCTGTATTAGTTAACAGTTCACTTTGCTTATTATTTAAATCTGATATTACTGAAATTAATTGCTCAATGTCATCTGTAGGAGTACGACCTGATACACCTGAACCTTGAGCTTCAATACATAAATGCCAGTTGCCATCATCTTCTTTGGCACCATGAAGTAACTCACATTTTTCTTCAAATACACATTTTAATTCAGATAGATCTGCTGAAGACACTATATCTAAATCTGTGTTAATGTAGTATGACTTCATAGAATATAACATAAGATTAGGTGTACTAATGAAAAAAGCAAAAGTTGCTCTTCATGACTACCTAATCTATGTTGCCTGTTTGTTGTTATTTGTTTACTATTATTTAATTTAAACATCTTTTCTCCTTTTTTGTTTCCTTGTATATGTTGCTCATATTGGCAACCTAAACTAAAAATCGGCAGGGCTTCTTACACCCTTACCACTTTGATTAATCACATGGATATAAATCATAGTAGTCTCCACATTTTTATGTCCTATTAATTCCTGTATTGTTCGTATATCATAACTTGATTCAAGAAGATGAGTAATAAACTCATCTATTTCTTTCTTTTCCATTTATAATTCCTTTTACCATTGATAATTTCTAACCTCATTTTAGGAATATATCTGTCAAATTAAATTGCTTTGATTATTTCACTTCATAAGATTGCATGTAAAGTTTTGCGTGTGCGGCGGGATCGGAACGATCACGCCCAAAACAAACTGACCAGCCGTTTGAATCGTAAGATTTAAACCCGAAACACCGACCGACTGAAGCACAGGCACTTTTGTTATGGGATTGCTTCGAATCGCTCCATAAAATCTTTCGCTGTTAAAACAGTTAAATCTTTTGAAACAAAGTCTTTAACATTTCTTGTAACTATGAAATCCAAATTATGAAACTTTGCCGCATAGAATTGAATTGCATCCTCGAAATCCTTAAACTCAGAATTTAGAGCAAAATCAATGATCTTTTCGTCAACCTGAATTATTTGTAGCAAAAGTCTTAATTTCCTTAAGCTGGAATGAGCAAAATTCCGAGATTTTAGTTTTGAAAGAATGTAGAAAAGATTTGAGAAAACAACGGGTGTTGTAAAAGCATTTACTTTCTTCTCATCAATTAGAGCAAACAATTGGGCTGCTGAATCATAAAACGGTTCTCGTTTTGCCAAAATATCCAGAATTATGTCCGTATCAATAAATAATTTAGGATTCATTTGTATTTCTCGCTCAAGAAATTATAATATTCCTCTTTCTCATTGAAATTAGCAGGCAGTGAAATTATTCCTGATAACTCCTCGACAATTGCTGAAGCTTTAACATTTGGTTTTGCTTTATGAACCAAGTAGTTAAAATAATTTTCTACCATCTTTGATAGTGACACTTGATGGCTTTTAGCATAAGATTTTATCTCCTGAATAATTTTTTGATCTACAGACAATGTTAATTTAGTATTCATTATTCACCTCCACACGTAAAAATAATACAGAAACAATACGTGTCAAATGTTTTCTGTTTTGAAGCTTTCCCATAATGGTTGGCAGCTGTCACGCCCTTCTTTTCAGGCGTGAAGCTGTTTGTTAAGCGAATTATTAAATCATTTTATTTCTTTAACAGTAATACTATTCCAATTATATTTTGTTGAAGATTTAAAATCTGGTAAACTTAATAATTTTCCTGTTATATTATTTCCTGAATTATCGATTACCGAATTTATCTTTTTAACTTGGATTTGATATAATGTTTTAGTGTCGAATAATGAGATTACATTCTTTTCTTTTGATTCTAGATTACCAATAAAGAGTTCACCATCAAAAGTTGTTATTTCCAAGCGAGCACCTTGCTTTAATTCTTTAACAGGATTCGTGAAAGACTGAGGTTGATTTACAATATTACTTGTATCAATATCAACTGCACTAATTACGTCAGCTTCAATTATACTCCCAGCTTGTAATACTGCATCACCACCTTTTATGAATAGACCAAAAATGCACAGAATTAATGTAACAATTATTGCAGTTCCAGATTTGTCTTCTCCTTTTAAAACAGAGTTTGCTGAAATGGGAATATTACTACCATCTACAGCAGTTACACGAGTTAATTGAATAGATAAATTACCTGGTTTACCTAACATCCCAGAATTATCAACAGAAACAATCTTTCCAAAAGCTCTTGCTCCTCCTTTTACAACTAAATTACCTGCAATTGCAACATCATTCAAAACTTTAAAGTTTACTTTCTGACCAACATAAGCATTTGTTGAGCTTATTGTGTTACTAACTTCTAACTGAATAATTGTTCCTACTGGAACTGTTAAAGCCAATAAAGGTATAGCATTTTGCAATAATAAGAAAATAACAACTACCATTGATACAACATTTAAATTTCTTTTTTTCATTTTTTCCTCCTGTTTTTTAAAATTTAAATTTTTTTATAAAATTAATCTGAATTTCTTTATTATAATTATCAACTATCTGAATTGACCCATAAATTGAACCCAAATAGAAACTTGTAAAAAAAACACCAGACATAACGCCTAATCCCTTTTTATCATTTTGAAAACAATCATAAGTCATATAGAAAAGTAATGAATTTACAACTAAAGATGCAAAACCTGTTTGATACCTTTTTGTATAGAAATATCCACCACCAGGAATCAATATACCTGTAATAATTGCAGTAGATTTATTTTTAAACATAAGTGGTGTATTACTTAATATTGTCTTTTTAAATTCTTTAGATTTCTTTTGATAAAGAACATTTTCAATTGAATCCAACCGTTTCATCGCTTCATTATACTTACCCAAATGAATATAATTTAATGATGAATAAATTAATAATTTGTCTTTATTTTCTTCCTTGAATTTATGTAAGTGGTTTTCTATCTCGTTGTTGGATTCATAGAAATAGGATAATTGGGTGTATGTTGTAATAATGCTAAAAATGGCTTCTTCATTATTTGGTTCAAAATTTAAAACATTTTTATATGAATTAATCGCTTCAATTTTATGATCTGCAAGCATATAACATTTTGCAATATTAATTAAATTTTGAGTATAACCGTTATTATTAGGAAAATAGCTATTAATTCTTTTATATTCTGTTATCGCCCGATAATACTCTCCTTCTTGCATTAATTGATTTGCAAATACGTTAGTTTTTTTTATATCTTGTGAAGATAAACAAGAGAATAATAAAAGAATAATTTGAAATATAAGTATTCTTTTCATTTTATCACCTTTACTGGATCGTAATATTTTATTCGATTACCAATAATTACTTTATCATAATATTGTACATCGTGACCACACCTATTTAATCTGTCTACGGTCATTAGAACTCCAACGAAACCATAATTACTTAAACTAATTATACTGTAATGAGAGCAAGAAGGATACATTTGACAATTATCTTGCTTTATTGGAGATATTGCAACCTGATAAAATCTTACAAAAAAATAAAATGGAACTACGAAAGGATTAGTAATATTTTCATCAGTATTTTTTAAACTTTGAATTTTAAAATCTTCTGGTGAATTTAATTTGCTATACACTGGAATTATGTTCAAAATACAAATTATTAGAATAATTACAATTTTTTTCAATTTCTCTCCTTTTTACTAACTTAGATTTTGTAATCTAATTTCGCTTAACATATGTACGCTGCGCCAAAAATATTTGAGTACATAACTAACCTATAGTTATACAAAAAATGAGTACAATAACCACTCGGGAAAAGTTATTGTATTCATTTTTAATCCTCGCTCTTAATATCTAAATTATTAAGTGGATTTCTTCTCTTGTTCATCAATTGCTTCAATTCCTTTTTTGAAACCAATATAACTGATAACCGAGACGATCCCGGCTAAAATAAGATGTAGAACAGCTTTTGTAGATTTTTTCATGAATATAATCTCAACCGAGTAAAAAATTACTTTTATTCAATTCTAAACTCAAACACTTGTTGTGAGCCTTGATCACCATAATCATCATGGATAAGAAGATAGTATTCAGTTCCGGGTATAACATCAACTTCAGCAGGGAGTTTCTTCCAATTGCTTGCCACATCGAGCTTGTCATTTTCATTTAGTGTATAAAGCCTGATTTCCGGTACAATTCCTGTATAATCTTTTGCCATGAATTTGATCTTATTTCCGGCTTCTATTTTTAATTTATAGTAATCATTATCTCCCTGTGGGAAAATGGCGAGTTTTAGTGTATCTCCACGAGAGACGGATTTTGCCAATTTGAAATCATTGTTTGGTTCATTGATATCCATTTCATCCAAAAAATCTATTAAGAAACTGAATGGAGTTTCAGAAGATCTGTCATTATAGTCATCAATGAGTGGGATGTAATATTCTCCCGGTTCTGTAACTGCACAGGCATCTGGTAGTTTATGCCAGCCTCTTATCTTTTGTATTTTTGGTTTTGCCCATTCGTCATAAGTTGCATAGTAAATATCCGGGACAATGCCTTCTGGAACATCTTTAGATTTAACAAGAATATAACCTTGTTTTGTTACATTAACTTTATACCAGTCTGTATCTCCAGTTGGGAAAATTACGGGTTTAACAGTCGTTCCAAATTCAATAGTAGTAGCTAACTCAGGACTATTGTTAGGTTCTCCGGCATCAAATTCAGGGATAAAATCTACCTTTATCTGAATGGATTCTTTCGAGGATGCATCATTGTAATTATCTCCAATGGTAACATAGTAGGTTCCAGCTTTTGGAATAAATAGAGCATCCGGTAACTTGTTCCATTTTCTAAGCCATTTAACCTTACTTCCTTCCCATTCCTGGAACAATGCAAACCCTACTTCTACTCCCAATCCTTCAGGAACATTATTAGCTTGAACTTTCAAATATCCCTGCTCGGTGAGGTCAACTTTGAACCAATCTCTGTCTTTAATAGGATCGATCTTGATCTCAAATGGTTTCCCTAGTGTAATTTCATTTGCTTGATCGATAGAATTGTTCGGTTCCTTCTCTTTGCTTGCACCACCACCTCCACAACTACTAGTGAAGATCGCTGCTGTTAGAATAAAAATTGAAAAAAATAATATTGATCTGTTTTGTCTGAGCATGTTTCCTCCTCTCTTTATTTCTTAAACATTTTCAATAAGCAATTACGAAATAAGAAAATAATAAAGTAAGTGTCAAGTGGTTTAGTTTTTATAAATTGAGATGAATTGTATAAAAACAAAAAGGGCGATTCAGGAATCGCCCCTATATTATTTTTTTGTTCGTGAAAAGTTGTCGTTTTGTTTCACAAAGCCAACAATAATAGTTCGTTGTTAATCTTCTAATTTTACCACTCAAATTTAACGTTAAGTTGGCGTACAGCAAGTGTATCATCCACGCGTCTAACCGGTGTATTCAGGGGAGCATCCTTTAGTAATTCAGGATTTTCTTCACACTCTTTTGCAATTTCTATCATTGCGCTAATGAAGTCATCCAGAGTTTCCATACTTTCAGTTTCAGTAGGCTCTATCATCATAGCTTCCGGCACGATAAGCGGGAAGTAGATA
>JAYEKK010000061.1:0-33072 GCA_034660955.1 Candidatus Cloacimonadota bacterium
GATCCCTCCCGAATAGACAGGATTCGGGAAAGCATATAAAACACCCGCTTCAAACTCAGGATCGTCACTTACTTCAGTTCCATCACCTATATAAAAATCATCGATAAATACACCAATCTCACTCATAGAACCATACTGATTGAAATCAATTATCTCTTCAGCATAATTGAATTTTAATTTAAAGGTCATCACCGTTCCCACTTCAAGCTCATCGAACATCAATTCATCCAGATCAAGAATGTATTCGACCCAATCTCCCTCAATATAAACTTCCGGAGTACGTCCCTTATCATTTGGAAGTGCTCCACCTGCACCGAGGAATATGAGCGTATCTACAACATCATTGTATTCCAAAATAAAGAAGACTCCATCATTTCCGTACATTGGCATTTTGTATTTGTAATTGAAGGAAAGCTCCAAATCTTGGGTGTACACAAAAGACGGTGCAACAGCTGTATAAGTTCCTGTTTCATCTGGACGGCAGGAAAAAGATGATTCTCCGTTGTTAGCATAAGTCTTTACCATTTGCCACTCATCAGGACAGTCCCAATTCAATCCGTCTTCAAAATCATCCGTCCAAGAAAGAGTTCCAATAGGTAAAATTACTTCTTCTGAAAAAGTGAAAATAGTAGTTCCTAAATTAATACCTACCTGAAACTCAATTGTATAAATTCCTACATAATCTACAGGAGTATCTTCAGAAACTCTCATAATCCAATTTTCTAGAGTTACTGTTTCTCCTGTTGGAATAGAATAATCAAATATAGTTCCTGTTTCTTCAAAAGTGAAATACTCACTATCGGACATGAAATTTACATTCAGATAATCTAAAATAAAATCACCTGAATTGATGAATTCATAGCTTAATTGTATATAGCTTCCGGGTTGAATACTTTCAGGATTTTCTACAAAATTTAATGAAATTTCAGGAGCGAGGACCGTGAATATTATTGTGTTTTCGGTTACTAACTCATAGTTCTCATTATAGATGTTTTGAGTTACCGTAATCTCTTTTCCTCTTTCCATTTGATATGATTCGTCAATTGGAAGAATATAACCGGTTACAGCATTTAAATCTATGTTCGAATTTGCTTCTATACTCGATGTGTATGAAGTATTGGAAATAGAGATTTCATCTTCATCAAACTCGTATTCTATAGTAAAATTGAAATTATCATTTGTAGGATTGTGCAAAATTGAACTTATCCAAAATGTCTGCCCTTGTGAAACTGAAGTATTTCCCGAAATATCTCCAATAAACGGTGTTGGCTGATATTCATTTAGATTTATTTCTACAGTTTTGTAACCGTATTTATACAAATATGCTGTTTCAGCCGAATTTGCTAATATTGCTTCTCCATAATTATTCGTTACTGTTTGATTTTCACCAACAGTTATTATTACATCTTCTACAGGAATTCCGTTGGAAGTAACAACGAAATGCAGATCATCAGAAATTTCTATATTATAATCCAATTCTTCAGGATTTTCGTTAATCAAATTGAAATAGGAATCACCAACTTCATTCAATTGATAAGCGACCCATTTATAAACAGATGTTCCACCGAAATAGGGAATGAAAGGCAACTTTTGCAGTGCATTTGTTTCTGAAATTATAGAAATATCATGCCAAAATATCTGTTTAAAAAATTCTTTTTGGAAGAATTCGGAAAAGCCGAATCCGGAGGCTGCCGGAGCTCCCCAACCGTAGCGGGAATTTCCAATGTAAGCTAATTGACCTTTTTCTTCCATCATTACTAAAGCTTCACCAATTGAACCGTAATCTAAAGCTGCAGACCAGCAGCCGATAGAATAAAATATCCCGCCGTACTCATTTTCCAGGTTATCCAGATTAGTTGTTCTGATAGAGCCGTTCTCCAATGACAGTGCTGTATATCCTGCGTGACCTGTATGTTGAACAATGTTCATATTTTGGTTTAGCAAAGCATAAGCATTTTCCATTGTATTTTCGTCATCGTAAAGAAGTGTAATGTCATAAAAATCGGGAAAGTAATGCTCGTAAATATATTGCTGGCAAACTTCACTGTCAGAACCTTCCCAAAGTTCCATCGAAAATCCACCGGCTTTGGTATAATCATCGTACTCACCTTTTTCGTAAGCTATCAGGCGTGAAATATAATCCGTAACTTCGTCTTCAGTATTTGCAGAAATTCTACCAACAAAAACTTCAGGGAAGAAATCTACCTCATCTTCTTCTTCACCATAAATTTCATCTCCATCTGCATCCCAGTCACCATTCAAACAAGAATAATACATATCTGCTCTGATCTCATTCTCATCATCATGCGAGCCGTATTCACAGTCGAAGGCAAAAACTGTTCTGCTCGGAATTATATCTGTATCTGCACCCAGCGTAGCAAAAGAGATCGAATGCTCTTCGTACATCAAGATTATGCAGTTTCTGATTTTCTCCTGCAAATCAACTCCTTGATAATTTTGCTCTACATTTTCCACGGTTTCAATATAAGTTTCCACTCCCTGAATCTTTCGAAAATCTAAAAGTGTCTCATATTCATCAGCAAAACTTTCGGGAGTAATAAGTAAATATTTAATATCCATTGATCTGGAATTACTCGGAATCTTCAGTGATTTGAGAACTTGTTCAGAAGTATAATTGCTGCAAAATATTTCGTTGTTCATATCATTTTCAAATTCAATATCAAATGTAATTTCTTCAAAATATGTAAATTCATTTTGGGTCGATTTGTAAGTTCCGGAATAATAAGAAATATAACCGATATTCGTATTCCCGCATCTCCCCGATCCGAAGTTATAAATTATATTTTCAGGAAAAACACTACTTCGTCCTTGACCTTGATCTTGATCTTGATTTTGATTTTGTTCTCGATACTCAGCGAAAAACGGAACTTCCCCTTTGTAACTGAGTGGAACGTTTCTTTGAACAGGAATGATCGGTGAATTCAAGATAATCTGATTTTCATTTCTACCTTCAAAATTAACGCTCTGTATTTTTTTATCCGCTGGGATTTCAAAGAAAATTGATTTTACAGGAATGGCAGGTTCACCCTCATTCTGCGGGAAAAACGAATCTTCAAAGGAAACTCTAGAAAAACCTCTATCTTCAGAAATTTGATGAACTGAATTATTGACCGTAACTTCCAAACTGAATAATAATGTGTAGAAAATTAGACAGCAAACAAATAATATCCTTTTCATTTCTTAGTCTTTCCAAACCTCACCACAGATATTAACAATCTTCACCATATTCTCAATATCGTTTTCAGCATTATCCACATCATAATCTTTGTTTATATCCTTCAATAATGTATAATCACGTTTTGTCATTTTAAATATTTTGAATGGTTCCAAATTTAGAATACGTTCTTTGAATTCAGTTGTCATCGTTCTTTGGGCAACCTCGGGAGTTGCAAATTCGATAACATATTTATCATCAAATTCTTCATCACCAATTTTAATTTCGGAATGCAAATGCACTTTATCCAATAATTTCGTCGCTAAGTTTTCGTGATAAATTTTGAGTAAATGTGGTGGCTTACTATAGACATTTATGAATAATTCGGTTTTATTATTAATCTCAAATCTTACGTGTTTATCTTGTATTTCCACTAATAATCTTGGGATGTTCAGTTTATGGTTTTCATAACCGATAGCAGCTTTAGAATCTAACTCACCACCGATTTTACTCTGTATAAACTTCAATAATTCTATTGTTTTCATATTCTTTCCTCTCATTTCCATAAATGTTTTCAGAAAATCATAAGTCAAGATTTAACAGGTTTTTTTCTGTTTATCTTTGCATCTTTGTCTCTTTAGTTTTTCTTACTTCTTTCTCTTTCTTATTTATTTCTTGACCTAATTCATAAACAATTCTTATGAAATATTATTGGTGAGAGAAAAATCAAGGGAGGAAAATAATGAACAAAGAAACTGAGAATGTAACCCATCGTGAAGTTCAGCAGTTCCGCCAAATTTGGATATGGTTCTTAATAATTTTACTAGCAGGAATTGCTTGGTATAGTTTCTTTCAACAGATTATTTTTGGAAAACCATTTGGAAGTAATCCCGCACCTGATCTCGCAATGTGGATTACTTTGATTGCTGTGGGAATCGGTATTCCTCTTTTTTTCTACTCCGTAAAACTCACTGTTGAAGTAAGCAAGGATGGAATCTATATACGTTTTTTTCCGTTGTATACCCGTACCGTTTTATTTAGAGATTTGAAGAATTATGAAGTACGTCAATATAGACCTATCTTGGATTATGGAGGATGGGGTATCAGATGGGATTCAGGAAAAGGATGGGCGTATAATGTTAGTGGTAATCGGGGTGTACAGCTGGAACTTGCAAATGGTAAGCGATTAATGATCGGCTCACAGAACCCTGAAAAACTCGCAGAAATGATTGGAAAGGCACAGGATATATAGCAGATTAAACATTCAAGGTTTCGAAAACCTTGAAGGTTTTTAATAGGAGAAAACAATAATGATAAAGAGAAGAAACACAAAGGTTATTCAAGTTGGCAATGTAGCTATCGGTTGTGATAATCCTATTTCTATACAATCAATGACCACTACCAAGACAATTGATGTAAAAGCGACCGTGCAGCAAATAAAGGAACTTGCAATTGCCGGTTGTGATATTGTACGTGTTGCTGTTCCAGATATAACTTCAGCAGAAGCAATAAAACAAATAAAACAGCAAATTTCAATTCCACTTATCGCAGATATTCATTTTGATTATAAACTGGCACTTGCTTCTATTAAAGCCGGTGTGGATGGATTAAGATTGAATCCGGGAAATATTGGCAGTGAGCAAAATGTGTTAAAAGTTGTTGATGCAGTCAAAGAAAGAAAAATCCCCATCCGTATTGGTGTAAATAGTGGTTCTCTTTCTAAAGAAAAATTAATGAAATATGGAATTTCTGCACAAGGTATTGTAGAAAGTGCACTTGAACATGTTGCAATTCTAGAAAAGGCAAATTACAATGAGATCAAGATCTCGGTAAAAGCATCCTCAGTTCCATTAACAATTGAATCATATAAATTACTCTCTTCCAAAACTGATTATCCGCTGCATCTGGGAGTTACAGAAGCAGGAACAGAATTTATCGGAACTATCAAATCTTCTATTGGTATCGGTTCATTACTGGCTCAAGGCATTGGAGACACACTCCGCGTTTCTTTAACGGCAGATCCGGTAGAAGAGATAGTGGTTGGTAAAGAGATCCTCAAAGCACTTCATCTTCGTAAGGGTTTGGAAATTATCTCCTGCCCCACTTGCGGCAGAACCGATATTGATATTATCTCACTGGCAAAGAAGGTTGAAAAAGCATTGGAAAAATATGCCGATACAGATCTTTCAGTTGCTGTAATGGGCTGCATTGTGAATGGTCCGGGAGAAGCGCGTGTTGCAGATTTTGGAATTGCCGGCGGCAAACATGAAGGACTACTTTTCAAAAAAGGTGAAATCTTACGCAAAGTAAAGGAAGAGGAATTAGTTCCACAGCTCATTAAACTCATTGAAGAGAATGTTAAAATATAAACTTTTCTGGATTTTACTCTTATTCTGTTCAATTTTAAATGCTGAACTAAGAATCGGTGAGATAAAATTCGTAGGTAATAAACTCATCTCAGATAAAGATCTTAACGTAAGCATCTCATCCAGTACCGGCATTATATTCAACCAAACTCTCTTAAACAAAGATGCAAAACACATTTCCGAATATTATTCCAATAAAGGTTTATACAATATCAAAGTTCATGCACCCCAAATAATCACACACTCACCCACCCGTATAGATGTGATCTTCCAAATAGAAGAATTGAGTAAAATTCCAGTAACAAATCTACGTTTTATGGGAAATAGTTACATTACTGATTCCAAATTATCTTCAATACTTCCCAAACATGATCTAACTTTATTAGAGTTGGCAAATTCACTTAAAACTCTAGTTGAATATTATGCTGATAACGGCTTTCTTTTTGCAGATGTGAAACTTGATAGTCTATTAAGCATAAATGAAAATTTTACTGCATTTATCAAAATTGATGAAGGTAGATTCTGCCAGTTCACTGAATATAAATTCAAAGGTAATAAAACCACCCGTGATGAAACTCTGATCAGGATTTCACGGTTGGGTAGAATAAGGAATATCACTCCTGCCGCCTTGCAGCAGGCAGCAAATAATATACGTCAAAAAAGATATATTAAGAATTGTGATCTGATCCCGCTTGATTACAACAAATTGCTTTTTCAGGTGGAAGAAGACCGCATGAGTTTAATCTCCGGTATCCTGGGTTATGATAATTCCAAAGAAGGTAATGACAGAATTACCGGCTGGGTCGATCTTGAGTTTATGAACCTGTATGGAACCGACCGTTCTCTTGCACTCAACTGGCAGCATATTTCAGCTGATGTTAGTTCCATTGAACTCAAATATCATGAATCCGGATTCTCACGTTATCCGGTGAATGCTGACTTTTTAGTTTACCGTCAGGAAGTTGATTCTACTTACATAAGATCCAAATTTGAAAGTGAAATCTATTATTATGACCTTTACAATCGTTACGGTTTATTTTTCGGAAAAGAAGATATTTTCCCCGGCAGTAGAAAACCGGCAACGATTGATAAAACTTCATTCAATAAACTTGGTGTATTATGGGATATGACTTCTCTGGATAATGTTCTCAATCCATCTTCAGGAACTCAAGTTTATCTAAAGTACTATTACATTTTTAATACTGTAGATGAGAAAGATATTCGTAAACAGGCGGTTGAGATCAAATGGGCAAAATACTTTAATATGGGCAGGAACTTCGTGCTGGGATTTGACGTAAATGCCAATGTGATCGAGAAAAAACAACTTACAGAATTTGAAGTATATGAACTCGGTGGTGCAAAAAGTCTGCGCGGTTTTAACGAGAATGTTTTCTCCGGTTTCCGTGTTGGCTGGTCAGATATAGAAATAAGATATCTATTCGGACGGAATTCAAGGCTTTTTGCTTTTGGTGCTTACGGTTATGCAGAGAATCAGGATTATAAATACAGTGATCTTTTTAGTTTTGGTTTTGGTCTTCGTACTCAAACAAAGATCGGTCTGCTGGGAATCGATTACGGATTGGGAATTCAAAATGGTGAAATGAGAAATCCTCTTGACGGAATTATTCATATTGCTATAGAAACGGGATTATGAATAGAATGTGAAATGTGAAATGTGAAATGTGAAAATTGTCTTTCTGAGGTTTCTCTCATTTATCTTTCGAAGAATCTCGTGAGAATTCTTGTAACTATGCTTCTCGTAAAAGTGAGATTCATTCAAAGAATAATGTGTAAGATACATCCAGCCTTTGTCCTTTCCCGATTAATCGGGGCTCAGGATGACACAAGCAACGGCTGGATAAACAAGATGACAGATTAATTTTTCAATACTCATATTCGTTATATTATTTAAGGAGGTTTTATGGAACAAAGTGGTCTTATTAAAGTTGGTGTATATGTTGATGTTTCCAACATTGCACAGAATGGTGGATACGGAATGCAGTATGATATTTTAAGAACATTCGCCTGTAGGAATAATGGCGTAGCAATGCGTTTAAATGCCTATGTTGCCTATGATGAAGAGATGGCAGAAAAAAACCCGGAGTATAAGAAAAAATCTGAGAATTTTCATTCAATTTTACGTGATTTTGGCTTTAAGGTTATAGTAAAAATAGTTAAATGGTATATTGACGAGCATGGTGTACGTTATGGGAAATCCAATGCCGACTTGGATATGGCAGTTGATGCTTTGCGCCAGTCAGAAAGATTGGATTATGTATTATTAGTTACTGGAGATGGTGATTTTGTACAGGTTGTAAGAGCATTGCAAAGTAAAGGTTGCCGAGTGGAAGTGTTAGCCTATAAGAATGTTTCTAATGATCTCATTAATGAAGCTGATGTGTTTACATCCGGATATATGATCCCCGATCTTTCTCCTATTGAAATTCATAAAGCAAATAATGGAACGCGTATTGTACGTGGTGTATGTTATTCCTTCTTTCCTGAAAAGGGATATGGGTTTATGCGCTTTATGAAAAGCATAAGTGGTTCTCTCTGGATACGTGATACTCGGAAAGAAGAATCTCCTTATGGAACAGCTTTCGTACATAGTTCACAATTCCCAGAAGGAATAGATGTAAAGAAGCTTCCAAATAGAAATATGATCTTTGAGTTTGAATTGAAAGAGATCAAAGATAAAGGTCTACAAGCTGAGAATATCAAGTTACTGGATTAAGAAAAGGTTAGGTTGTAAAAATGAAAGATATTAAATTGAAACACCAAAATGGAAAACCTTTAGAAATAAACATTAAAGGTCAAAAGATCGGACGCGGTCATTTTACAATGATCTCTGGTCCATGCACTATCGAGAATTATGAAGATCTGTATGCCGTAGCAGTTGAATTAAAGAAGATGGGTATCCATTTTTTCCGTGGTGGTGCTTATAAAATGCGTACCTCTCCCTACAATTTTCAAGGACTAGGAAAAAAAGGATTAGAATACATGAAAAAAGTCGCCAATGAAACCTGCATGATCTCCGTTTCGGAAATTGTTTCATCTGAAGATGTAGAGATGATAAAAGAATATGTAGATATTTTACAGGTTGGAACTCGTAACATGTCAAATTACCGTTTACTTTTCAATTTAGGTAAGGTAAAAAATCCTATAATTCTTAAGCGCGGTTTCAGCAGTACAATAGAAGAATGGCTGTTGGCTGCAGAACATATAATAGAAGCTGGAAATCCTAATGTAATCCTTTGTGAACGCGGTATAAGAACATATGAAACTTACACACGTTACACACTCGATATTTCTGCAATCCCTGCTATAAAAGAACTAAGTAATCTACCTATCATTGTTGATCCATCACATAGTTCGGGAAGGCGTGAAATGATAAAATCTTTAAGCTGGGCTGCCATTGCTGCCGGTGCTGATGGATTGCTGATCGAAACTCATTTTTCACCGGATAATACGATTTGTGACAGTAAACAAACAATCGATATGGAGATATTAAAAGATATTATCGTAGGTAATGAGAAATTACTAGGTTTATGGCATAGAAAATAAAATATCTAAATTAAATATAAAAAGGAACCTTGAAATCTAACTTTTTAAGGTTCTTTTCTAAACCTCTCTGTATCACCCTTAATAAAGGTTATCTTTATGTTATTTGTTCATTTGAGTTTAATCAAATACTGTTATCATTTATTTAAACTCTATTATAACTTCCTCGTTCATATCAGCTTTGAATCCTTTGAATTTCTGCATAGATTTCTTCATCTCTTCATCGGTAGAATTATTATTACCTGTTAAAGCCTTAAATGCTTTCTCATTTTTCATAATTACATCGAAATCCATTTCTGTAAGTGTAACAACATTTCCATTTTCATGAGTAGCATTTGTATAAACGATTTTGCCATCAACTACCACTTTTACAGATATCTTCATGCCAGTATACATAGCTTTCATCATCTTAATATCCTGATCACTAACATTAGAATTGCTTTCCGGTTTTTCTTCATATTTTATATCTTCATAATCATCTTCAGCATCTTCTTGCGGGAAGATAATTTTAAGCTCAGAAGTTTTTCCTTTTTTGAATTTGAATGACATATCTTCTTTATCTTTACCCATTCCGGAAGAACTCATCATATTATCTGCTGGATTTTCATCGACCTTGATTTTTGTAATATCTTTAAAACTGTATATTACAAAATGTCCAAGTTTGTCATCTCTTTCCAATGGTTTACTGGAAACATACTTAACACCTTCACCCATTTTTAAGGCTTGTTTTTTTAGATCATCAACATTATGATATACAGATGCATCTTTATTTTCTTCGATCTCTCCACCACCAAAACTGGTAGCCATCTGCTTCATTTGATTAATAAAATCCTGTGACATTAATACAGTCTCTTCAATAGTCCCGCTACCATCTTTATTTACATTGATTACGCGTTCAATCTGAAAACAACCTGATAAAAATAATAAGAGAAAAATTCCGATTGTTATTAATTTGATCTTTTCCATATCTACTCTCCTTAATTTGATATATATAAATCTTTGTTCTATGTATTTTCTGTCAATTCAATTTATATTCTCAATTTTACTTTCCAGTTGACATCAAATTAATCTTATTATTCTTAGATTATTTGGTAATATTAAATATTATTTATATAGATAAAGTAGTATTAGGAGATTTACATGAGTAATGAGATCAGAGTTCGTTTTGCACCAAGCCCAACCGGAAACCTGCATGTAGGAAGTTTAAGGACTGCATTATATAACTATCTTTACGCAAAAAAAGTTGGTGGTAAATTTATACTTAGAATAGAAGATACAGATCAAACACGTTATGTGAATGGCGCAGTTGAAAATCTTTTTACCACCCTTAAACTAATGGGTTTAGAATATGATGAGGGTCCAGAAAAAGGCGGAGAATTCGGTCCATATTACCAGTCAGAAAGAACAGATATCTATAATAAATATGTTCAGGAATTATTAGATAGCAAAAAAGCCTACAGATGCTTCTGTACTCCCGAAGATTTAGACAAAATGCGTGAGGAACGCAAAGCAAAAGGACTCGATACAAGATATGATGGCCGCTGCAGAAATTTAACAGAAAATGAAATTAATGAACATTTAGGGAATAATGACAAATTTGTGATCCGGTTAAAAATCCCTCAAGAGGGAGAGATCACTTTTTATGATGTAGTTCGCGAAAAGGTTACATTCCCTTGGGATATGGTTGATGATCAAGTATTAGTCAAATCGGATGGATTTCCAACCTATCATCTAGCAAATGTTATAGATGATCATTTGATGGAAATATCCCATGTGATACGTGGTGAAGAATGGCTTTCCAGTGTTCCAAAACATCTCTTTCTTTATGAGGCACTGGGGTGGAAACCTCCAAAGATGTGTCATTTACCTCTGCTGTTAAATCCTGATAAAAGTAAATTGAGCAAAAGACAGGGTGATGTTGCAGTGGAAGATTTCCTTAACAAAGGTTATTTACCAGAAACATTATTGAATTTTGTTGCACTATTAGGTTGGCATGCACCTGGTAATGAAGAATTCTATACACTAGCAGAATTGGAAAAAGTATTTTCCCTAAAACGTATAAATAAATCCGGATCAGTTTTTGATGTAGAAAAACTCAATTGGATGAATGGTCAATATTTACGCAATGCAGACCTAAAAGTAATTGCTGAATATGCAAAAAAATACTTTAAAAAAGCTGGCTATCACATTCCAAATGAGAAACATTATTTTGAGCTTGTGGATATTGCCAGAAACCGTATTCATAAACTGGATGAAGTAGCAGAATTTGCCAAACCTTTCTTCAGTGAACTTGAATTTACAGAGGAAGACAAAGCTATCTTAGGAACAGAAAGTTCACAAATACTTTTCAAATTCTGGATTGATAACATCATAGATTCTAATGAATTAAATGAAGAGCTGATAAATGATCTATTAAAACGCTCTACACAAGAACTGGAGATCAAAGGGAAAAACCTTTATCCTCCAATACGAATTGCATTATACGGCAGTGCACATGGACCTGAACTTCCCACAATTATGGATATCCTTGAAAAAGAAAAAGTTCTAAATAGATTTAAGAATGCTCTCAAGTGAGAAAATTATGAAATATTATAAAAAGCTTGTTGGAAAGAAATGTTATCTATCACCCATAAGCGTTGAAGATGCAGATCAGTATTGCGAATGGATAAACGATGCAAAAGTTAATAAATTCATGGTATTTTCTTCGCATCAGATCGGTATAGTAAAAGAAAAAACTATCCTGGAAGACATGATAAAAAGAGGTTCTCAAATATTTGGCATCATTGATAAGGAAAAAGATGAACTTATCGGGAACTGCAGTTTATTTGATATTGACCATCTCAACCGTAAGGCAGAATTTGGCATTTTCATCGGAAATAAAACTTACTGGGGAAATGGATATGGAACTGAGGCAACAATGCTGATATTAGATTATGGTTTTAATATCCTTAACCTGAACAGCATAATGCTTAGAGTCTACAGTTATAACAAAAGAGGAATTAGTTCTTACAAAAAATCCGGTTTTAAGGTGATCGGCTGCCATAGGGAAGCAAAGATATTAAGCGGTAATAAGTACGATGAAATATATATGGATATTCTTGCCGGTGAATTTGAAAGTGTTTATATTAAGAAAAACATGGAGTCGGAAAAGTAAATGTTCTCTGAAATTAAAGGACAAGATAAAGCAATAGATATTTTACAAAGAGCTTTAAAACAAGGAAAAATTGCGAACAGCTACTTATTTTACGGACCGGAAGGTGTTGGTAAATTAACAACTGCTCTGTATCTGGGGATGGCAATGAATTGTCATTCTACCATGGATAAGCGTCCTTGCGGTGTATGCCCATCTTGTAAAAAATTCCTTTCCTTTTCGCATCCAGACCTGATTTATGTCTTCCCATTTCCTAAAGAAAGCAACAAACCCGACATATCTATCAAAGGTGAAATAAAGGTCGAAAAAATCCTGAGTGAATATAAAGCTTACATTGATAATAAAATAATCTCTCCCTGGAAAGAATATTTTTTCACGAAAAATATTGGAATCCGTATTGCCAGTATCCGTATGTTGGAGCATAAGGTTCTACTTTCTCCAAATGAAGGAAATTACAAGATCTGCATAATTGAACATGCTGACACAATGACTCCTCAAGCTGCTAATGCTTTCCTAAAAACATTGGAAGAGCCACCGGAAGATACGATAATTATTCTTATTACTTCAAAGCCAAACTCGCTATTACCGACTATTATTTCACGTTGCCAGCAATTAAAATTCTATCCGGTTTCCAAAAATAAGATCGAAGAGAAATTATTAAGTTATGAAACTCTGGAAATATATGAAGCAAAAATGTTAGCTCGAATTTCTAATGGGAATATGGAAAAAGCTTTACGGCTAATGGAAGGTGGAAAAATTGAAGTAAGGGAACAGACTCTGCAATTTTTAGCCTTTGTGATAAACAACAATGATTTAAAATTCATTGAATTATCAAATCAATTTCGAACTTCAAAAAATCTTACAAAATTGCAAGAGATGATCTCGCAACTAATTATCTGGTTAAGTGATATTGCTTATTATAAGCATCAGCAATCTGAGATCACAAACCTAGATAAAACTGAGATTTTGGAAGTTTTTTATGAAAGAAACCCAAACGTTGAGGATTATGCACCGGAATTGATAAATTTTATGGAAGAGATGTTGCAAAGACTTAATGGTCATGTAAACCCGCAACTGGTAATAATTGAAATATATAATAGATTTACAGATATTTTTTGCAGGTAAAGAAATTGGACAGAATTTACAGGATGAACAGGATAAATTTTGTGTTTAGTCAGTGTAAGTCAGTGGCGAAGATTTGTGTTGATCCCGTCGAAAAGAAATAGACAGGATAAACTGGATTGACAAGATATAACTTGTAAGGATTGAGGGGATGAAGAATAGACATAATCCGGTAAATCATGTTGATCCCGTCGAAAAGTTTTTAATGGAGAGTTAATGGAAGATAAGATAAGATCAAAAAGTAATTTTATTCGCGATATAATTGATAAAGACCTTTTGGATGGGAAAAACAGTAGTAGAGTCCATACAAGATTTCCACCTGAACCGAATGGACATCTGCATATTGGTCATGCTAAAGCTATTCTGGTTAATTATAGTATTGCTCAAGATTATAACGGGAAATTTAATCTTCGCTTTGATGATACAAATCCGATAAAAGAAGATGAAGAATACGTGAATGCTATAATTAATGATATCAAATGGCTGGGTGCTGACTGGGAAGATCGCCTGTTTTATGCGTCAGATTATTTTGACGAAATGTACGATTATGCGGTTCAACTTATCAAAGTTGGAAAGGCTTTTATTGATAGTCAGTCAGCTGAAGAAATCCGCAAAAATCGTGGTACAGTTACGTCACCTGGTGTAAACAGTCCTTTCCGAGATAGATCAATAGAAGAAAATCTCGACCTTTTTGAAAGAATGAAGAACGGAGAATTTAAAGATGGAACACATGTTCTTCGTGGCAAGATAGATATGGAATCTCCCAATATGTTAATGCGTGATCCGCTCATGTATCGTATTCGTCATACTTCTCATCATCGTACGGGAAATAAATGGTGCATATATCCAATGTACGATTGGGCACATGGTCTGGAAGATTCACTTGAGGGAATTACACATTCACTCTGTTCTTTAGAGTTCCAGGCACACCGTCCTCTCTATGATTGGTTCCTCATCGAATTGGGAGTTCATAAACCTCAGCAGATAGAGTTTGCCAGGTTGAACTTGAATTATACGGTAATGAGCAAACGAAAACTTTTAGAACTTGTGGAAGAAAACCTTGTAAACGGTTGGGATGATCCCCGTCTTCCTACATTATCCGGTTTACGACGTAGAGGTTTTACAACGGAAGCAATCCAGAATTTCATATACAAAGTGGGAGTAGCTAAAGCACACAGTGTGGTTGATTATGCTTTGTTGGAACACTCCATTCGCGAAGTTTTAAATAAACAAGCTCCGCGTGTGATGTCTGTACTCAATCCTTTGAAAGTAGTTATCACAAATTACCCGGTAGATCAGGTTGAAGAGATAGATGCTGTGAACAATCCTGAAGATCCTGAAGCAGGAACAAGAAAAGTTCCATTCTCAAGAGAGCTTTATATTGAACGGGAAGATTTCATGGAAGATCCTCCAAAAAAATTCTTCCGGCTAGCTCCCGGACGTGAAGTTCGTTTCCGCTATGCTTATTTCATCACCTGTAATGAAGTGATCAAAGATGAAAGCGGAGAAATATTAGAACTGCAATGTACATACGATCCTGCTTCTAAAGGCGGTAAATCTCCTGATGGACGCAAAGTGAAAGCAACTTTGCATTGGATATCAGCTGCTCATGCTATCGATGCAGAAGTTAGATTGTATGACAGATTGATCACTGTACCCGATACGAACAATTTGGAAGAGGGAAAAACATTTATGGATTATATTAATCCTGATGCATTAAAAGTACTGCATAACTGTAAACTGGAAGCTCATTTGGCAAAAGCTGAAGCAGGTTACCGCTGCCAATTTGAACGTCTTGGTTATTTCTGTGTTGATCCAGATTCAACTCCCCAAAAACCTGTTTTCAATAGAACAGTAACTTTAAGAGATGTTTGGGCAAAATTACAGAAAAAATAGAGGAAAAATTTATGAAACAATTGATCGCTATTTTGGATGATGAACCTGATATTCTAAACTTGGTTTCAATCAATTTGGAGAAGAGCGGTTTTGAAACAGCGAAATTTGAAATTGCTGATGAACTTTATAAATTTTTAGAAAGAAAAATTCCTGATCTCATTGTTCTTGATCTAATGCTTCCTGATGCTGATGGTTTTGATGTGTGCAAAGATTTGAAAAAGGATGAACGATTTGCTTCTATCCCCATCATCATGCTCACCGCCAAGGGAGATGAAACGGATCGCATTTTGGGATTGGAATTTGGTGCCGATGATTATGTAGTAAAACCCTTCTCTCCCCGTGAACTCGTTGCCAGAGTTAAAGCTGTGTTGCGCCGTGGTAAAGTGAAAGAAGAAGCAAAAAAAGTTATTGAAGTTGGTAAAATTCTGCGTATCGATCTACAAAAATATGAAGTTTATCTGAACGATAAAAAACTGGATCTCACATCTACCGAATTCAAGATCATTAAATTGCTTGCAACTCGCAAAGGCTGGGTTTATTCTCGAAATCAAATATTAGATCATTTGTGGGGAAACGATAAAATCGTAGTCGATAGAACTGTGGATGTACATATCCGTAACCTGCGAACAAAACTGGGACCAGCAGGAAAATACATAAAAAATATTCGTAGTGTTGGATACAAAATAGAAGAGTAAAATGAAACTTCTTAACAAAGCAATTCGTACTTTTTCCATCATTCTGATATTTTATGCAATTATAGTCTTTGTTCTCATCGTTCATGTAATTCCGTTCGCTAATCTATTGCTGGCAATATCTCTTACAACAATTTTAGCTCTGCTAATTTCAATATTCTATTCCTATTCTATAATAAAACCTGTTGAAAAATTTAATAAACAAATAGAGAAAATTGCTGATGGTGATTTCTCTGAATTAAAATATCCCACAAACCATGAATATAGTCATATCTTTAACAATCTTGGTGCCATTTCAAAAAAACTACAAAAGTATGAAGACAAGCTTTCAAAACAGAAAGAAGGATTCTATGCTATCATTGAATCTATCAAAGAAGCTATTTGGATCCAGAATGAAAAGGGATTAATTCAAACATATAATACGAGTTTTGCTAATCTGATCCAACAGGATGATATTAAAAATCAGTATTTTTGGAATGTGATCCGCAATAAAGAGATCTATGATGTTGTGGATAAAAACTTTAAAAAGCCTGACAGTCGAACGGAAGAGATTGAGTTCGATTCAAGACACTTTTTATTCAGTACTTCATATTCTAATTTCAGCAAAGAAACCGTATTTATCTTATACGATATCACCGAATTCCGCCAGCTTGAGACGATAAAGAAAGATTTTGTTCTGAGTGTTTCACATGAACTTCGCACTCCACTTACATCTATAAAAGGATATCTTGAAACATTTGAAACCGATCTTGATGATGAGCATAAAAACTATTTGGAGATTATGAAGCGAAATACAGACCGACTTATTCATATTGTTAACGATCTGCTTACACTCTCCAGGTTGGAACATGACCGATCTCTGGAAAAAGAGAATATTGTAATCTCTGATTTCCTTGAAAATATTACGAAAATTTTCTCTCATCACATACATGCTAAGAAATTGGAATTGAAGATCGAATACAATACAAAAAAAACATTAATACAGGCTGACCGTTTTAAACTGGAACAGGTTTTTATTAATCTGATAGATAATGCTGTGAAATACACCGATGAGGGTGAGATCATAATTACAATAGATGATGATGAAACAAATTTGATCTTCAGGATTTCAGATAGTGGCAACGGTATTGCAGAAGAGCATCTTTCCCGCCTTTTTGAAAGATTTTATGTGGTAGATAAATCCCGATCACGCCGTATGGGGGGAACAGGCTTAGGTCTTTCCATCGCAAAACACATTGTCAATTTACATGATGGAACTATCGATGTGGAAAGTGAGATCGGCAAGGGTACAACATTTACTATAAAATTACCCTTATGAACAAAGAAAAAATAGTAACTGAATATTTACCATTAGTTCGCAGTATTGCTGCTAAATACAATAAATTGGGCATTCCGCAGGAAGATCTGGAACAGGAAGGAATGATCGGGCTTTTAGAAGCTGCCAATAAATATGAAGAAGACAAAGGTGCTAAATTCAGTACTTATGCTACTTATTGGATAAAGAAATATATCCTGGCTGCTGTGGACAAAGAAAAAAAATACTCCCTTAATTCCACGAATTTAAATGAAGAAATTACAGAAGATAAGAAAACAGTAAATATTAAACAAACAAAATATTTCGATCTTCCCTCAGATATGCCGGAAAATGAAAAAACGGTACTGACAATGCTTTTCCAAGATGAATTTACATTAAACGAAATTGCAGAAGAACTCGGCATTTCTCGGGAACGAGTGCGACAACTGAAGGAAAAAGCATTAAGAAGGTTAAAGACAATTAAAAGAGAGTATTAACCGATTTGAAATCTTGTATAACAAAAATTCCTGTAATTATTAATAAAATTCCAATAAGATACAGGACATTATTTTGATAAAAAGTTTTTGATATTTCGTTAATAAAAACCGGGATTGTGATATAACCGAGATAAAAATACGGAATAAATTTGCTTATTTGAATATTCTTTATGGAAAAACTCCATTGTGTTATAATAAATGATGATGTTGTAAATAAAAAACTGACGATAAAAATTATCCACCCCTTATTACTGACCGGAATCAATCCGGGTGATCCATCTATATTTTGACCTATCCATTTGAATATAGGATCAAGACATCCTAAAGTTCCAGCAATAAAACCGAATAATGCAGCAAATAGATTGATACTTTTTTGTAAAAAATATAACCTGAATTGTAATGCAAGAATAGTTATCAGAATTATTATTGTACCGATTATCAGAACTAATCCTAAATTGATCCCATTTTCAGCAACATCAACGTGCATCACTCCATTAATTCCCGTTAATACGGTTCCGGAAACAAACACCAATATTCCCAGATAAATCCTTTTACTTATAGATTCTTTCAAAACGATATGAGAATATATTATTAAAAAAAGTATTCCGGTTCCCGACATTGCCGTAAAATAGTGAACCGGTGCAAGAGAATTAGCAAATATAAGCCAGACGAAAGCAGAATTACTAAGAATTATACCTAAAATATAAATTCCGGGTTTAGTTTTATTTCTTTTGAATCTTATATCGTTTTTTCTAATCTTTCCTGCTATTTTTAATTTAAAATATTTTAATGTTTTAATCCCTTGGAGTTGAAAACATTTAGAAATATTTATTTGGAAACTGCAGATTATCCCAAATAATATTGCTAAGAATATTTTAAAATTCAATCTTTAAACTCAGGCGTGCATTCTCTGCCCAAAAAAATTTTGTACCGATGCCGAAAATGGTAGTATAAAATACAGTGGTAAAGTTTTATGTTCTTTCTTTAAGGTAATGAAAATCCACTTATGTTCAATAATGTTAAAAGCCGCTGTTATGTCCCACAACGGTGGTAAAACAATTGTAACATTTTCTCCGACTCGTTTTAATTCTTTAAAGAAACCCTCAGGGTCTTCTACATGCTCTATCGTGTGCGAAGAAAGTACTGTATTAAAAGTTTTGTTCTTAAACGGTAGATTATAAATATCATTTATTTGTATGAAGTTAGGTAATTCAGAATGTTTGACGATATCAGCATTAATTCCTTTCCCGTCTGTTTTCCCACAGCATATATTCAAATCCCATTTTTGACTATTCAGTATTTTTTTTTTTAATATCTTGTAACTGATGTAATTACTTAAAAAAAAGTATACTATAATACTGATCGTAATAAATAAATAAATCATCTAAGGTTCCACTCTAAAAAGTTCAATTTATGAAATCGAGAAACCGTTGAAACGGTTAATGCATTTTTTTGTTTCATTAACCACCAACTTCTGTCTTCATTTTACTCCGCCACGACAGGTAAGTTGGTGGTTAATAGTAAGATAGCTAATTGTAACCGATTCATCGGTTTCCAAATATTTGAATTATTTTCTAACTTATTTCTAACCATAAACTTTTTAGAGTAAATCATCTAATTAATAAACTCATTGAAGAATTTTTCCCAATTTTGCTTTCTTTTCACATTTTCTCTGGATTTAATCTTCATCTGCATTATCATTTGAGGATTAGTATTGATTATATTAATAAATTCTCCAATCTTATTTATCCAGGTTTCAAGATTCTGGTCTTTAATAACATAACCTGTTTCTCCATTTTCAATTATCTCCTTTGGTCCTCCGACAGAACTCACAAATGCCGGTAAACAACAGGCCTGTGCTTCCAGAACTGACATCCCGAAAGTATCTGTAACACTTGGAAATAGGAACAGATCAGCTCCGGAATAATAATCAGGTAGTTCTTCTCTTTGTACTTTTCCGGTAAAAATTATATGATCATTTGTATATTTATTCTCAAAATAGGATTTGTGAGGTCCATCTCCAACCATTAGCAAATAGATATCGGGATAATTTTTTACAAGTTCATTAAAAACATCCAGGATAACATTTAAACTTTTGTCAGTTGATATTCTTCCTGTATAAAGCAAATATTTCCCGGGTTTTAGATTATGCTTGTTCATTAGAAAAGATCTCCCCTGATTTCTTGGATAAAAAAGGTCATATTGAATACCTCTGGGAAATATTTTCATTTTTTTTCTGTCGATTCCTCTCTTTTCTATTATATCCATATAGGCTTTGGAAGGTACATAAATCGTATCCATCTGCTGATAGAACCAGTGTGTATAATTATGAACAAGAGAAACCAGGGATTCATCATCTCTTATTCCATTCGTCTGTCCTGCAAAATCAGTATGATAAACAGCTATACTTTCAAGATGAAACAATTTAGAGGCAAGAAAACCTAACATGCCGACAGGTCCCGGTGTAGAAATTATAATTTTATCCGGATCAGCTTTTTGTATTTTATCCATAGCTGCAAGTAAAGAAGGTATTTTTATTTTCTGATGTTCATAATAGGGCAAATGAAATTCGTGCATTATTGGTAAATTTATATAATTTTCATCATTAGGTATGTTTTTGCTTGAACTTACAATTTTTATGGAATAATTGTTCTTTTTTGATATTTCGTGAACTTTCCTTAAAGTTACGGAAACACCATTCAAATCTTCAATAGTATCTGTAAACCAAAGAATATTCTTATTCTTATCTTTCTCACAATCAAATTTTAATAGAATTTTATTCAACATTTCACGATTTTGATACATATGATTTAGTGCAGAATAAAATGGAAGTATAATGAAAACACCCGGAAGTGAAGAAGAAATATTCCTTATGATTTTCATAAGATTACCTTGAGAAATATTTTCTTCAAAAGAGATTAAAAGCACTTTAAAAAAACTGTCCACTATATCGGAAATTTTATTATAAGATATTTCGAATCGTTCTTCTAAAGTCAGGTTCTTTTTTTTCTTAAGAACTTCAATTAAATTTGAAAATACTTTTTTAATTTCTTCATCGCTTGTTGATGAACGACTCATGTTTTTCAGCTTCCATTTGTTAATCAGGCTGATGGGTCTGTCTTCAAAAAAGAAAGAACTTAATTCATTAAAGAAAGTATTATTAACATTTTTGCTTTTATCTTTTGTGAAATCTAAGGCAATTTTGTAAACATGAAACGCCAGAGATTTGAAATCATTATGTCTTCCAAATGGTTTTGTTTTTTTATTTTTAATACTTTCAAGAAATTCTTCGATCGATGATGCCTCGGTTTCTGTGTATGTTTTTCCTAAGAAAAGCCCGCCATGGTCATCTGAACCACCAATCAAACCCTTGATCCAAGATTTATCGGAAAAAGGTTCTATTTTATATTTTTCATAAAGTTGAGCAATATGTGATTCCTTCAAATTTGATACAAGTTTAATCCATGAATTGTTATAAACCTTATTTCTACCGCCGTTTATACCTTCAAAATAATCAAAAAGTAAGATCAGTTTTTCCAAATGCTCTTGAGTTAACTTTCCATTCACAGAGTAAGTTGGGTGAGCAACTGCATGAGTAAGATTTTCCTGTTTGAGATAATCCCTTAATTCATAAATATCAGTTCTTATCGTCTGAATTATATCATATTGGAGTTCGTTTAATCCATAGACAAGAATATGGATCTTACATTTATCTTCCGGGAAATATGCGGTTGCTTCCAGACCAACTATTATTTCATCAGGATATTTTTCCTTTAATAACATTGCTCCGTCTATTTTATTATGGTCTGTAATTGTTATGTAATCCATACCTCTTTTTTTAAGTTCTTTATAAATGAAATCAGGTTGAGTGTAAGATTCTGCTGCACCAAGTTTCTGTAAAAACCATTCCGAAGGGTGCTCCGAATAAATTGAATGAAGATGTAAATCTGCTTTTTTTTTCATACTCACTCCTGCTTAATTGCTTTATTATTATAATACTTTCCGTTTGTTAGTTATCAATAAGGTTAATGTTAATTTTTTGTTAATTTTAGAATTAGGATATTTCTTCATATTAGAAAAATTTCATGGAAACGGGTTCGGCAAATAAAAGATAAAGGTGAAAAGTGAAAAAGGAGACCCTGAAAAAGTCTCTTTCAAAGAATCTTGTATTTGACTCTTTCTGGGTTGGGTAAACAGATATAGTGCAAGAAACCTTGAAAGTGCTGAGCAAGAAGAAATTTTGAAAGAAGCCTTTTCAAGGTTAGTCCGCAGCAAAAGTAAATACTGAATAAAATTCAACCATTACGAATAAACACACCCTACGGCTAAAGCCGCACCCCTACTTCGACAGGCTCAGTACGGCGTCTCAATAGGAAATTTTTCGCAAGATCATTTGATTCATTAACGGTTACAATAATCCTGAAAATCTTTTTTAAGTCCTGCCAATCCTGCTTCAGACAACATTTACACCATTCTTAACACAACCTTAACATTTTGCTTATACTTTTTTAACTTTCCCTCCGTAAGATATAATCGAACGGATAATAAAAGTCCGAAAAAGAATCCGGCTTCTCTGAACCACTCGTAAGTGGTCAGATACGCCGAGATAAAGGAGGAAAAGTGAAAAAAACACTTTTAATTGTAATTATTGCAGTATTAGCATTTGGAGTACTAAATGCAGAGACAAAACTTAAGATGGAATTATGGAATCGCTGGACTTATGCGATGGAAGATGGAGAGGTTACAGAAAATGAGATGGCTTTAAAAAGAGGATATCTCCGGTTAGAGCCGAAATTCACCGGTAAGATCAAAGGTAGATTCAATCTTGATTTTTATTCAAGTGACAGTAATAGTGATGCAGCTGGTGTTGGCATCAAACTGAAATATGCTTATCTTGATTTTTCAGAGCTTCTTCCAGTTGCTAACAGTAAAGTTACTATTGGTTTAATGAAAACTTATTTCGGAACAATTTATGATTGGGATTACACAACAATTGATAAAGATCCTTCTGACAAGTACAAATTTGTAAGCTCAACCGATTATGGTCTTGGCTTTGGTGGTTACCTTCCAAACGGAATGGGTACATATAACTTAGCTGCTTATAATGGAGAAGGTTATAAGAAGGTTGGAGATAACATCAATAAAGATATGAACTTCGTTGCTAACCTTAGAGTTACACCGATCGTTGGCGTTACAGTTGGCGGATCTTACATGATGAAGACTAAGAATGACAGCCAGATCGATGATGGAACTGGTGAAATGATCGATAATCCAGACAGAATTCAGTATAACATGATGGCTGGAGTTGGAAAACTTGCTTTTGGTAAATTCAGCTTATTGGCTCAGTACTTAAATAAAATTACCACAATGCCTAATATGGACGGTTCTGAAGATGAGACCGAAACTGTAATCTCATTACTTCCTGTATTTAAAGTGAATAATCAGTTTGATATTATTGGAAGATATGATATTAATGATCCTAACACAGATGCAGAAAATGATGCTGAAACTACAATCACTGCTGGTTTTAATTATCACATCCTGCGTGATTCAAAGAACAATCCTAAGCTTTTTGTTCAAACTAATTATCAGATGGTTCAACCTGAAGATGAAGATGCAAATAGCGAAAGCGAACTTGCAATCCAACTGCGCTGGATCTTCTCAGAAACAATCAACAAAAAATAAGGAGAATTAGAAAATGAAAAAGACAATAGTTATATTAGCTCTGTTAAGTTTATTCGTAATGCCGATCTTCGCCAGAGGTGATCAGATCACAATATCTGGTTCTACAACAGTTTTACCTATCGCTCAGGCAACAGCAGAAGTATTTATGGATAATAATCCAGAGATCAACATATCAGTTCGTGGTGGTGGCTCAAGTGTTGGTATCGCTGGGATTATGGCTGGTACTGTTGATATCGGTGATGCTTCTCGTCATATTAAAGCTAAAGAATTAGCTAAGGCTCGTGAAAGTGGAATTAACCCGGTAGAGAATGTTGTAGCAAATGACGGGATCGCAATTGTAGTTCATAAAAACAATTCCGTGAAAAATTTAACACTTCAGCAGATCCAGGATATTTATACAGGTAAGATAAGTAACTGGAAAGAAATTGGTGGACCAAAATTACCTATAGTTGTAATCTCTAGAGACGTTTCTTCAGGTACATTTGAAGTGTTTAACGTGATGGCACTTAAAAAAATGCAGCAGGTAGACAGTGCTTTAATGCTGGCTTCAAATAATGCTGTGGTTTCTACAATATCAACTACTCCAGGTGCTATTGGATATGCAGGTCTTGGATATATTACAGGTAATGTGAACGTTGTAAAAGTAAACGATATAACACCTACAAAAAGAACAATTCAATCTAAAGAATACCCAATTGCCAGAACACTGCATATGTACACAAATGGAAATCCTAAAGGTTTAGTAAAACAATACATAGATTTTGTCCTTTCACCAGAGGGACAAAAAATAGTGGAAGAACAAGGTTTCATTAGTGTGAAATAGGAAAACTACAAAAAACTTTGGGGAGATTCTTCATCTCCCCAAAAGATTTAAATTGGAAATAACTATGAAAAAGAAAAAAATAATCCAAATATTCTTGGGATTAGTAGTACTGATAATGACAATATCTTGTAATTCAAGAAAAGCAAATACGGTTAATACTGCCGGTTCCACAACAGTGTTACCGATTGTTCAGGCTGCTGCAGAAGTATATATGAATATAAATCCCGGCACTAATATATCCGTACGAGGTGGTGGTTCCGGTTTAGGCATAAAATCTATCATTATGGAATCGATAGATATCGGAACTTCATCCAGAAAAGTTAATGAACAAGAAAATGAACAGATAAAAAAGAAACAAAATGAACTTATAGAGACAGCCATAGCCATCGATGCGATATCTATAATTGTTCATAAAGATAATCCGATTAATGATATTTCATTAAAAAGCCTGAGATTGATCTATTCAGGAAAAATGACAAACTGGAATGAACTGGGTGGAGCTGATTTGGAAATAGTGGTCATTTCCAGAGATGTCTCTTCCGGTTCATTTGAAGTATTTAATCATGCAGTTTTGCATAATGATCTTTTAAAAGATAACTCTATGCGTCTCGCTTCTAATAATGCCGTAGCAACTACAATAAGCTATACAAAAGGTGCGATTGGCTATATCGGATTGGGTTATGTAAATGATGAATTAAAAGTATTATCAATAGACGAAGTTCTGCCTTCAAAAGTTACAGCTCAAAATTATGAATATCCGTTAACTCGTAAATTATTTATGTATACTACAAAAACACGATCTGATGCTACTCAGGATTTTATAGATTTCATTCTTTCTGAACTCGGTCAGACAATAGTAGAACAACAAGGATACATCAGGATAAAATAATGAATAAATCTATTTCAACTAACATTATTGAATCTTGTCATTCTGAGGAATTCACTCAATTCTTCCCCCGAAGAATCTCATTCTATCCAGACTCTTCGTCGAAAGCCTTTGTAGGCATACCTCAGAGAGACGATTTAAGGATTATTAAATGAATAAATTCAAAGAATCGATGTTCAAAGGAATAACCTATACTGCAGCTTTGTTCACCATAGTTTTTCTTTTTGGAATTATTACCACTCTGTTTATGGAAGGTATTCCCATTTTGAAAAGTGTAAATTTTAAACAATTTATAGCTAATCCAGCCTGGCATCCAACGCATTTTCCACCTGATTTCGGGATTTTATCACTCATCGTGGGATCGGTGGTTGTAACCCTGGGAGCTTTGCTAATTGCAATTCCTCTCGGAGTAGGATCTGCTATTTATATTTCGGAAATTGCCGGACCAAGAACCAAAGAAATAATCAAACCGATAATAGAACTTCTGGCTGGAATTCCTTCTGTGGTTTACGGTCTTTTCGGTATGGCTTTTTTATCTCCTTTCCTGATAAAAGTTTTTGGAATTCCTTCAGGATTGAATGCCCTGTCTGCATCTATCATTTTAGGAATAATGGTTGTACCCATAGTTTCCAGTATGAGCGAAGATGCACTTTCCACAATATCTAAAAATCAAAGAGAAGCCTCATTTGCTTTGGGTGCGAACAAGTGGGAAACAATTATTCGAGTAGTTTTGCCGGCAGCAAAATCCGGTGTAGTTGGCAGCATACTTCTGGGATTTGGTAGAGCGATGGGAGAAACAATGGTTGTGATAATGGTAGCCGGTGGAGCAGCTCAAATACCTAAAAGTTTGTTCCAGCCCGTGCGACCAATGACAGCAGCAATAGCTTCTGAAATGGGTGAAACTGTATTTGGCAGTCCTCATTTTCATGCTCTGTTTGGAATTGCAATCGTACTATTTATTATTACTTTTATCACAAATCTGATAACTGAATTTGTATTTCTGAAAAAGAGGCACCAGACATGATCAATATCAACTCTATGAACAGTCTTTCTGAGAGATTCTGCCTGCTTTTCCCACGAAGAATCTTATCTTGTATAGACTCTTCGTCGAAAGCCTTTGTAAGTTATACTCAGAAAGACGAAAGCGAGTCTTTGCGAAGATTAAATATCGAATTTCTTTCGAAACTGTCTAACAAAAGAGGAAGTTGTCTTTCTGAGGAGTCTCTCAGCCTTACCCACGAAGAATCTCGTGAGAACTCTTACAGCTTCACTTCTCGTCAAGCATTGAGATCCTTCCTGAGAACAGCGTGCAAGATACGTCCAGCCTTCGTGAAACTTCGGCTTGGCAGGCAGGAAGACAAAGGAAGTAGTCATGATAAATAAACGTGAATTAAAACAATTTGTTGGAGTAAATCTTCTTCGTATATTCATAGCTGTCACTGCTATATTCTTGATAATGTTCCTCTATGTGATTTTCAGTAAAGGCGGTAAAATGGTAACGTGGTCATTCCTTACCGAATCGCCCAGAAAATATATGACCGAAGGCGGAATCTTCCCGGCACTTGTGGGAACATTCTGGCTTACTGTTATCTCGATTGGAATTTCACTTCCACTTGGTGTATTCACAGCAATTTACATGGTAAGTTATGGGAAACCAGTCTGGTTAGTACGTTCAGTAAGAATCGCAATTAACACACTTGCCGGCGTACCATCGATTATTTATGGCCTGTTTGGTTTAACGGTTTTTGTGCAGCTTATGAAGTTGGATGTATCCATCTTATCAGGATCACTCACCTTGGCAATTCTAGCTCTTCCTGTAATGATAAACGCCAGTGAAGAAGCTTTACGCAGTGTTCCAAAAGACTTTCGGGAAGCATCACTTGCTCTGGGTGCTACCGAGAGACAAACTATTCTACGGGTTTTACTTCCCACAGCACTTCCAAATATTCTCACCGGAACTATCATCAGTATTGGCAGAGTAGCTGGCGAAACTGCTCCTATTTTATTTACAGCAGCTACTTTTTACACACGGAAATTACCGACATCAGTCATGGACGAAGTAATGGCTCTGCCATATCACATTTATGCTTTGATGACAGAAGGTGCACATGCACAGCAACAGGTTCCCATAGCCTACGGAACAGCAGTTGTACTTTTATTACTGGTTCTATTTGTAAGTGCAATCGCAATAATAATTCGCTATAACATGAGGAAAAAAAGAAAATGGTAAATGTAAAAAAAACAACTACTCATATAAGGACGGAAGACCTGAACCTCTGGTTTGGTGATAACCACGTTTTACAAAATGTTAATATTCCAATCTATGATAAGAAGATAACAGCTCTCATCGGACCTTCAGGATGCGGGAAATCTACTCTGTTGCGTTGCTTCAACCGGATGAACGATCTGATTCCTGAAGCAAAAATAAAAGGTAAAGTTTTTTTGAATGAAAAGAATATTTATCTGCCAAGAGTAGATGTTACTAAAGTTCGAACTAAGGTGGGAATGGTTTTCCAAAGACCAAATCCATTTCCAAAATCGATCTATAATAATATTGCCTTCGGTTTGAAGATCCGAGGTGAAAAGAAGAGTTACATCGATGAAGTGGTGGAAACCAGCCTGAAGAATGCCTGGATTTGGGATGAAGTAAAAGATCGGATGAATTCTTCGGCATTCTCCCTTTCCGGCGGGCAGCAGCAACGTCTTTGTATTGCCAGAGCTTTGGCGAATAATCCTGATATAATTCTATTGGATGAACCTACATCTGCTCTCGATCCGCAATCTACTGCCAAGATCGAAGAACTTTGTATGGAATTAAAAGATAAAGTAACTATTTTGATAGTAACACACAATATAGCTCAGGCTGGTAGAATTTCCGATTTTACAGCTTTTATGTATTTAGGAGAAATGGTAGAATTCGATGAAACAAAAAAGATGTTTACCGTTCCTAAAGACAAACGAACAGAAGCATATTTGAGCGGTGTGTTTGGATAATCGGTGAAACAAATGGTGCTTTTGGCTGAACGAAGAAATGGCAGATGTGTTTGGAAAAATGAAATATGTATTAGCTATTTAGTATTTCACGGAGTATATTATGCTGCAAGATAAAATTCATAAGTTAAAAAAACTCTTGATAGAAGAATCTCTTCTAATCGAGAAAATGCTGGATTTCTGTTTCAAAGGCTATATCGAGAAAAAACCTGAAAACCTCGAGCAAATTCCAGCCTTAGAATCTTTGGTAAATCAATTGGATAACAATATTGATGAAACATGCATGAACCTGCTGGCTCTACATAATCCGGAATGCCGTAATTTGCGCACAATCCTGGCGATCATGAAAAGTAACATCGATTTGGAAAGAATGGGTGATCTGGCAGTTAATATTGGCAAAAGCTATAAATTTCTATTACAAAGACCCTATTCTAAACCTGTGGTTGAATTAGCCAAATTAGCGAGAGATTCAAAAAAAATGTTGCAAAGTGCAATGAGTGCTTTTATCTACGAAAATATTGATCTTTCCAGAGCTGTTTGTGCAGATGATGATTTTATCGATGAACTGCATGATAAGATATTTGAAAATTTAATTCGCAGTATGAGTATATCAGTGGAAGCAGCACTTCATATCAACAGGATTTCTAAAAACTATGAAAGAATTGCTGACCTCTCCACCAATATCGCACAGAATACCATTTACATTTGCCAGGGACGCATAGAAAAGCATGTTCCAAAACTGACAAAAGTACAAAATATAGGAGATGCAATATGAAAAAAAACATAGCTTTAGTAGCTCACGATGACCAAAAAGTGAATATGGCAGAATGGGCAAATAAAAATAAAAAACTACTGGAAAAACATAATCTGGTAGGAACAGGAGGAACCTGTAAAGCCGTTGAAAATGTTACCGGTCTAAAAGTACAGGCTTTAGGACACGGTCCGAATGGTGGCGATATTATCATTGCCAATGAAGTTTTACGGGGAAATATTGATATCCTGATATTTATGATCGATGCCAGAACACCGCACGGACATGAACATGATATTCAGACACTTATTCGCATTTGCGTCTTAAAAGATATTCCCATTGCCTTGAATAAAAGGAGTGCCGAACTTATGTTCTCATCGGAAAAGATGAAGGAGAAGATAAAATGTTGAAGCAAAAAATAGAGGAACTTAAAAAAGCAGTGATCGAACAGGCAAACCAGGTTGATTTAATGATCAAACTATCGATTGATGGACTTCTGGAAAAAGATAATTCCAAGCTGGAGAAAGTACTTGAAATAGAAGAATTAGTAAACACCAATGAAATCCGCATCGAGGAAGATGTGATTACATTGATAGCCCTGCAAAAACCGGAAGCTAAAAATCTGCGCACGATCCTGATGATATTAAAGATGAATAATGATTTGGAAAGAATGGGTGATCTGGCAGAAAATATTACTCAAAGTGCAGAGTATCTTATTCGTAAACCATTCATTAAAAAACTTATCAATCTACCGGCAATGGCAGAAGTTGCTATAAATATGGTAAAGCAGTCTATCGATTCTTTCATCAATGAAGATTCAGAACTGGCTAAACAGGTTTGCATCGATGATGATATTGTAGATGATATGAGAGAACACATCTACCGTGTATTGATTACATATATGATGGATGATCCCACCACGATAAAAAGAGCAATCCATATAAATAAAATTGCTTCCAATTTGGAACGGATTGCCGATTTATCCACTAATATCGCAGAAGACACGATATATATTGCCAAAGGAACTGTGATCAAGCATCAAATAGAACTGGATTCATGATATTCTCCCTAGAATAGAATCCTAACATCCCTTTTCCGTCACATAGAAAAGGGATTTTTGTAAGGAAATAATATGGAAAATAGAAGTTTATGGAGCCGGTTTACAGCAGAATTCATTGGAACATTTTTTCTTGTTTTCGCTGGAACGGGATCTATCATTGTTAATTCATTTTATAATGGCATAATTGGTCATGTAGGAATTTCAATCACATTTGGTTTGGTTGTGATGACCATGATCTATGCTATCGGAGATCTTTCTGGAGCACATCTTAACCCAGCTGTTTCTTTTGGATTCTGGGTTTCCAAAAAAATTTCTCATAAAGTTCTAATATATTATACAGTCAGCCAAATTCTTGGAGCATTCTCAGCAAGCCTAATTTTATTCTTTAGTTTCCCTGACAGTGCAACTTATGGTGAAACCTTACCCCAACTTGGAATTATTAAAACAGCTGTATTTGAAATTATTTTATCATTTTTTCTTATGTTCGTTATCTTGCATGTATCTACAGGAAGTAAAGAAAAAGGCCTTTTAGCTGGAGTAGCTGTTGGAGGCACTGTTATGCTAGAAGCACTTTTTGCAGGACCATTAACAGGAGCATCTATGAATCCAGCCAGATCGCTTGCACCTGCTATTATTTCAAATAATTTAGACACAGTATGGATATATATCACTGCTCCAATGATTGGCGCAATGTTAGCAGTACTATCTTGCAAATTATTAAGAGAAGAATGCTGTATGAATCAAGATAAGAGTAGCCATGTAACCCAGTTTGAAAACAATTCTAATTAAACGAGGATAAATGAAAAAGATAAAAGTTTTATTCGTTTGTATCCATAATTCTGCACGCAGTCAGATGGCAGAAGCACTCTTGCAACATCATAGCAAAGATGCCTTCTTTGTAGAAAGTGCAGGGTTAGAACAAGGCAAATTAAATTCACTGGCTGTAACAGCAATGCTTGAGATTGGAATAGATATTTCTAAGAACCTAACAAATAGTGTATTTGATTTTTTACAAGAAGGAAGATCTTACGACTTTGTGATAACCGTTTGCGATGAATCAAGCAGTGAGCAATGTCCTGTTTTTCCAGGAAAAGGTAAGCGATTGCATTGGAATTTTCAAGATCCATCGTCACTTAATGGAAGCTATAATGAAAACCTAAGAAAAACAAATATCATTCGTGATGAAATTGAAATAAAAATATTAGATTTCATTGAATGTGTAAAGACTGATTTTGAAGCTGAAAAAGCATTTTAGTTTCTTAGTTATTTTGTAAAGAACAAAGGGAATTGACAGCAAGTAATAATCATTAAGAATTATAATCTAATCGTCTAATCTATTTCATAACTTAGAGTTATCAATAAATCCATTCATATTAAGTAAATTGTTAACAAATCTTTATTAATTCTTAACATTTCTTTAATATAATAATTAATAAATTATTTTTTAATGGGGAAAAATGATATTAACAATATTTAAATTATTAGGTGCTCTCGGTGTTTTCCTCTTTGGAATGCGTGTTATGAGTGAGGGAATTCAAAAAGTTGCAGGCAAACGCTTACAATCAATATTAAACTACATGACTGCAAATCGTGTTGCTGCAATTTTCACCGGTTTTTTCATTACAGCATTGGTTCAATCTTCTTCTGCTACAACGGTGATGGTAGTAAGTTTCGTAAATGCCAGCTTGCTAAGCCTCACACAGGCAATTGGTGTGATAATGGGCGCAAATATTGGTACAACCGTAACCACCTGGATCGTCTCATTAATCGGTTTTAAATTCAAGATCACAGCAATTGCTCTACCTGTTATTGGTGTAGGTTTGCCATTTATGTTTTCTAAATTCAAAAAGCGAAGAGATATTGGTGAGATATTAATTGGATTTGGTCTGCTTTTCTTAGGTTTAATGTTTTTAAAAGAGTCGGTTCCTGATATTAAAAGCAATCCGGAAGTTCTGGAATTTCTAAAGAATTACACTGATCTGGGATTCCTTTCATTTGTTATTTTTGTGTTTGTTGGTTCTGTTCTTACAGTAATTGTACAATCATCTAGTGCTGCCATGGCAATAACTGTAACTATGGCTTATATGGGTTGGATCGGGTTTGAGACTGCGGCAGCAATTGTGCTGGGTGAGAATATCGGAACAACAGTAACTGCTTACCTGGCTTCGATGGGAACAAATGTGAATGCTCGTCGAACTGCACGAGCTCATTTTCTTTTTAATATATTTGGTGTAATTTGGATGGCTCTTATTTTTAAATTTTTCATTCAATTCATCCTCAAGATTGCACCTTGGGATTCCAGCTTGCAAGTGAACCTACCCCTTAATCTTTCACTATTTCACACAATCTTTAACATTATAAACACTTTAATTTTTATACCATTTATAATTCCTTTCGCTAAGATAGTGGAAAAACTTGTGAAACCAAAAGAGAGTGATCTTTCCTCAGAATATAAACTTCAGTATATTAAAACCGGTTTGCAGGATACAGGTCAGATGAATATTCAAACTGCTAAATCTGAACTTAATAAAATGGTGAAACTTATCAATGATATGTTCGATACTTTCCTAAAAGTATTCCGCAGCCCTGAAAAAAAGATGGGCAGTAGTGTAGAAAAAGTTAAAGCAATGGAAGAACTAAGTGATCAGATGCAGGTGGAAATTACGAAATACCTGGTGGAGTGTTCAAAAGAAGATTTAAGTGAACGTAATGCAATGAACCTGAATGCTATTATGAGGATCGTAAATGAACTAGAAAATATTGGTGATAGCTGCTATAAATTGATGCTGCTCACCGAAAGAAAATATAACAGCAAGATCCAGCTTCATGCCAAAGCGATGGAGGAGTTCAACGATTTTGCTTCTCTATTAGTTGAATCTATGGAATTATATGAACAGCGCATGAACGAACATTTAGAAAAACAGGTTTTAGATATGGTTTACAAACTAGAAGTGAAAATGAACAACCTGCGTGATAACCTGAAGAAAGCTACTCAGTATCGTCTACAAGAGGGTAGTAATGTAAAAGCCGAATTACTTTATCTCGATCTTTTAAAACACTTCGAACATATTGGTGATAATAATCTGAATATCGCTCAAGCACTGAGACAGGTTTATTAAAAA
>JAYEKK010000061.1:33172-45193 GCA_034660955.1 Candidatus Cloacimonadota bacterium
AATTACCGCAGCCGGAAGTGTATGTGAAACATAACCTAAACATACGACCAGTACCATATCAATTGGTCTCAGATCCACAACAGCAAAAATCATGATCAGCAATAAGACAAGAATTACATATATGTTGTAGGACATCCTGATAGCTCTATGTAAAATCTGAATTTCTCTTTCATCCAGTGTTTTTTGAGATTTGTGGATCATTATCCACAAACCTGACTTATGATATGCAGTATTGAAACTTATTCTCATTACTACTAAAGGTATTATCTCAATTAGTAGATACCACTTGTTTACATCCAACTCACGGATAGTATAGAAAATAATAAGAATAAATAAAAGTGAAACATAATTTATAACTACTGCAGTTCTATTTTTCTTTTTCATCTTTCCTCCTCATTCCTAACTTTTTATGAAATAAAATATTCCAATTAAACCACGAGTTAACATTCCAAAAGATAAGTAACCATAAAACCAGTTAAATCCTGGGAATTTAAAGTAAATAATAGCCATTATCGCACCCAGAAATGAAGCATGTAGTGCAGAAGTTTTAAACAACAAAGCCATCTCTCTTTCGTCAGGAATATTTCTTATTAAGATCAATCCTATAAAAAATAGGATTATGCCCAATAACCCAATATCTCCATAAATTTTTGTCAGGATTAAAACCAGGATTCCTGAGATTACTTCTATAATAAAGAATAGTACATTATTTCCTCTAATTTTCATTTTTCCTCCAAATAAAATATTTCTTCTACATTTACCTTAAAAACACGCGCGATCAATAAAGCTAATCTCATCGATGGATTAAATTTTCCTTTCTCTATAGCAATAATGGTCTGGCGTGACACACTTACTTTTTCTGCCAACTCTTGTTGTGTTAACTCACCATTCATGAACCTGAATTGTTTCAATTTGTTTTTCAGATCATTCAATACAACCTCCCATTCTCATTCTTCTACACATTTAATACTCACATTATTCTTCTTTCTCAATTCACAAAACCGAAGTTGTCTTTTGTTTACATTATGTCAAGTTTTATTTACATTATGTTATGTTTTGTTTACTCAATGGTAATGTTTTCTCCTTACGAAGCTTCCGCTTCGTAAGATATTATCTACAGAAGCTTTTGCTTCCAATACGAAGTAGAAACTTCGTAAATTATTCCATTCCCATCCGGCAGCTGCCGGATAGGAATGAGAAGAAAGTTTATTCTCGTAAGCAAGTTGAACTTGCTTATGCAACCAAAGTTGATAAGTTCAACTTATCAACAAGAATAATAGAGAACGCAAAGTTAACAATTTTTGAAACAGTATTGGCATAAATAGAAACTTTGTTTATTAAGATTAGATGGGAAAAAATAAATTATAAAATATTTCGTAAAAATATGTCGATTAGATAAAGATTTCTCATTAAGTCATTAAAATAATACTAATTGTAATAGCAAATAATAACCCAAATACTACATATCCTTTCTTCACAATCCTTTTTTCAAATTCCATATCCCTTTGTGGAAAAAAGAAACTTTCTTCATCAGATTTTTTTTTATAGTAATTTTGAATTATAAAAACTGGTATTATATAATTAATTATACTTAAAATACAACTTGAAAATGCAATAATAAGCTTAGTTTCAGAAACCGGCTTAATTGATATTGATATAATTACTAAGAAAAATCCTATAATGAACATAAATATAAGTTTAATTCCACATTCAAGCATTATTTCAGCATTTAAAAACATTCTGATAAATTTAAAAAATTTCTTACGAGAATAAAGCGCAGACTTTCCTGAGATATCTAAACCTTCCTTTATTTCGAGTAATAATTCATATGCATCTTTAAATACAAGGTAAATCCTAACTTTTTGTGTTTGTGTAAATAGTTTTATGGATGACCTATTTCCAAAAAAATTCAATTTTAATTTCTGCACATCATTAAAAACAATTGTTTTTGTGAATCTGCGATTGGTATATATTATCTGTTTAGAATCAATTTTTATCTTAATGCCAGAGATTCTATGATTTTGATATAGTATTACAAACATTATAATTCCGTAAATAATAACATTGGGGTAAATAAAAATTAGTGAATCTTCAATAATGGTTCCGTCTTTTATAAAATAATAAATTGGAATAGATAAAAAAAGAGCACCAAAAATCCAATTCAAAACAAGTATAAACAGTGTAATGTATTTGTATGAACTTCCAGTTTTGTATTCTTTCATAATATTCCTTCTTAAATAAATCACTAAACATTCTGATTATTGTCAAATGAAAAAAGCGGTATTTCTACCGCTTTCAATTCTATCTTTTATTATATCTTAAATAATTCCAACTGCTTTGCCGATCTTTTCAAATTTTTCAAGTGCCATATCAAGTTGTGCTTTTGTATGAGTAGCCATAAAACTTGTACGAATGAGAGTATCGTTAGGCGGTACAGCAGGTGGAACTACCGGATTAATAAAAACACCTTCATCATCAAGTTGCTTCCACATTTTAAAGGCATTCATCATATCTCCCACATGAAGTGGAATAACCGGTGTACAGGAAGTTCCTGTATTATAGCCCATTGCTTTAAAATTTTTCATCATATAATGTGTATTATCCCATAATTTATCGATTCGTTCAGGTTCTTCTTTCATGATCTTCATTGCTTCCAATACAGTTGCAGCAGAAGCGGGTGGAAGAGATGCGCTGAAAATTAGTGATCGAGCATGATGTTTGAGGTAATGAATAACATCATGGCTTCCGGCAATGAAACCACCAACCGAAGCCAGAGATTTACTAAACGTTCCCATAATAAGTTCTACGTCATCAGTACAACCTGCAGCCATAGCAGCACCTGCACCTGTTTTATGCAGCACACCAAGTGAATGAGCTTCATCTATCATCACGCTGGCACCATGTTTTTTTGCCAGCTTACAGATATTGGGAATATCAGCGATATCTCCCTCCATACTGAAGATACCGTCAACAACGATAAGAGCACCTTTGCCGGCAACTTTCTTTTCCAACACAATATCCAAGTGTTTCATATTATTATGATTAAATCGCACCATTTTACCCGGAGAAAGAAGACAACCATCCAATATGGATGCATGATCAAATTTATCTGTAACAATAAATTCGTCACGCCCAACCATAGCAGATATTGTGCCAAGATTTGCCATATACCCAGCAGCAAAAGCCAGCGAAGCTTCCTTGCCAACCAATTTTGCCAGTTCAGCTTCCAATTCTATGTGTATATCAAGTGTTCCATTAAGAAATCTGGAACCGGCGCATCCCGTTCCATATTTATCAGTTGCTTTTTTTGCAGCTTCTATTACACGCGGATGATTTGTAAGTCCCAGATAACTGTTCGATCCCATCATCAACATCTTTTTGCCATTACACATAACTTCCGTATCCTGCTCGGAATCAATAATACGAAAATACGGGTAATGACCAAGTGCGATTAGTTCTTTTGCTTTAGTAAAATCCTGAACCTTATCCAGTAAACTCATTTAATACCTCTTTATAGATTATTATTAATTACAAAAACAGTATTTAGAAAGTGTGTGTCAATAAATTAAAAAAATACTCTTTGTTTTATTGTTTTTATTACCTTTTATTTATCTATTTATTTCAGTAATAACATTTTTTTGGAAGCTATATTCTTACCATCAGAAACTAATTTATAGAAATATATTCCACTGGAAACGGGTTTACCAAAATCATCGGTACCATTCCATGTTATGGAATGCATCAATTGCTTTGATGCAGCAGCAAACAAATTGCTGCAGTCCAAAGTTTTCACTTTCTGTCCTTTGAGATTATAAATTACTATCTCTGTGTTCTCCGTGTACTCTGTGGTTAAGTTAAAAGATATCGTTGTTGTCGGGTTGAATGGATTGGGATAATTACTCAAATTAAATATACTTTGTAGTTCTTCTTCGGCTGAAATCCATGGCCAAAATATCACCTCTAATATTCCTGATTCACCCTCTTCATAAACTGCAGAAACACCACCTACATATTCTTGGCCATTTACAAGATCGACATATTCATATTCAAATACATCAATGCCAACAGTTGCTAAAGGAAATGAAAAATCATCCAAATATACATTATACCCCGTTAAAGTAGCATAAGTATATGACAATTCTGGAGGTTCCCAATAGATAACCCAAGCCTCGGGACCAAAAACAACGTTTGTTGGAGGTGGATAAGGAGAACGATGTGGTTCATAATCTACAATTCCGTAAGCCGGGTTATCATTGCCATCAATAATTGTAATATCAATGACTTCAGGATCATCACTATCCCAGGAATTATTCTCTGTCTTCATATCAAGCACACTGGCATTATAAACGCTAAAGATCTCACCTGTATAAAATTCATTGTCATGTATCTGGTTATATCCATCATCATCTGTGCTTCCATTACTCAAATCACCTAAATTAGCAGTTGCTCCATTTGTCAGATAAAATCCTGTGTAATTATTATTAACTTCGTTATAAGTGAAAATAGCATCTGCACCATTTCCGTACAGCATCACACCAGCCCCGGAATCAGGATTGTTTTCTACAAAATTATGATGAATATGATTCCCTTTATAATAACCTTTACCAACATATAAATAAATTCCGGTATAATTATAACTAATTTCATTATATTCAACTGTTGGAGTCATATTATCATAACCGTATAGATTTGCTAAAATTATACCCTGTTTATCATTATGGTGAATATAGTTATTCGTAATTGTCGGGCTGCAGGAATGGGAATTATCCATTAATAGAAGTCGTATTGCTCCATAGAATTGAGTACCCAAACCACATTGAGTAATTTCACAAGAATCAATTAATGCATTGGAATTATCTGTAATTGTGATCCCACTTTTCTGTATATTTGTAATTTTGGAATTTTTTATCTCCATGTAGGAAGGATCGTCTGATGAAAGTGCAAAGAAAGAGATTCCGCTATCGTGATCATCGAAATAGGAATGGTTAATAAAAATTGGACTGTTTATCGTTTGGATCGGATAATTATTCGTTTCATCAGTATTGGAAATGCGACAGTAATTGAATTGACTTTCATTCACTTCATCTTCCAATCTGATTCCACCCCAGCTAGATCCTCCATTTCCATAGAATCGAATTGTATCATTTACAGTTCCTTCAACTATAATATTTCCTAGAGCTGTGATCTTGTAATTACCCATGGCAACAACTTCCACACCAGCCTCAATTTGCAAGGTTTCGTTTGTTGGAACAGTTATCTCTCCAATTATATTATACGGACTACCTGCCAGATTCCATATTCCTGACTGATTTCCCGAAACATTTGTAGCGAATACAGATATGGTTAATAGTAATAAACAAATACTTAATAATATTTTTTTCATGATAACCTCCCAATTAAATTTTTACTTTCTCTCTTTACGAAGCTTCCGCTTCGTAAAACAATAAGTCAAGCAGCTTCTGCTGCTATAGGCAAAGTAGAAACTTTGCAAATATTATATCATTCCCAACTGGAAAGTTAGGAATGAGTTCAAAAAAACTTATCATTCTTTCAATATCTCTCTCTTTACGAAGCTTCTGCTTCGTAAAGCAATAAGTCATGCAGCTTCTGCTGCTATTAAAAATCCAATTCATCTAATTCAACAATAACTGATCCATCCCAATTACAATTGCCTGCTGAACTATATTTCCAATCTTCGGATTTATTTACAAAACCACGTTTCACAGGATTATAATGTAGATATTCAACTTTCTGTGCAAGCATTTTATATGAAGTTATTAATTGTGGATGAAAACCTTCCTGCCAAACTTGATAATTACTTGTATCTTTATGCTTTTTTTTATAATATCTTAATAAGTTAATTTTCCAATTATTTTTATCCTTCTTCAATTCCTCTAGTATTTTCTCAGCAGTAAATCCTTTTAGAGAACGCATGACATCAGAAAGTTTTGGATGTTTGACAATCAAGTGAAAATGGTTATCCATAATAACATAATGATAAATTTTAAGATCTTTTTCTGATCTAGAAAAATTTAATGAATCTATAATTATCTGGAAATATTTCTCATGTGTAAAAATAGGGATCCATTCTACTATTGTGGAACTTACAAAATAAATGCCGTTTGCCTCAACAACTTTGTAACTACTTCTCATAATTGTGTTTCCTATTTTACGCAGCAGAAGCTTCGATTATTACTCCATTCCCAACTGGAAAGTTAGGAATGAGTTCAAAAAAACTTATCATTCTTTCAATATTTCTTTCTTTACGAAGCTTCTGCTTCGTAAAGCACTTATTCTGGCAGCTTCTGCTGCGATTCTCTCACTTTTTCTTCTTAACCTGATTATGAACAAACACAACAATTAGAGCAACAACTGCAATTCCTGCACCGATCCATTTTAACGATGAAAGTAATGTAACCACAATCGCCGCAATGCAAACTCCCAGAAAAATAAAAAGGATCGATTTCCAGAATTTGAGCCCGAAAAGATAGGCAGCAAGAGAGCCCGTCCAGGCACCTGTAATTGGCAATGGAATTGCTACAAAGAGCATTAATCCAATCTCCTCATATTTTTGGATAACTTCAGTTTTTCGGCGTGTTCGGGCAAAAATTGCTTCCAATATTTTTTTTAAGAATGGAACTTTAAAACAAATTTTAGTAACAATATCGAAAAACAGGAGTATAAAAAATATCGGGAACATATTTCCAGCAAGAGCAATTGGGATAACCTTCCATAAAGGAAGTTCATATTTCAGCATTCCAATCGGGATAGCACCTCGAAGTTCAAATATGGGAATCATGGCAATGAGGAATACTTTTACTTCTGAAGATACATTTATCAGTTCAATTCTTGCTTCCAGTTTTTCTTTAAAACCAGATAACCCTAAAAGAGATAAAGAAATACAAAGTAAAATAAGAACAATTAAAAATCTTTTCATTCCTGCCATCCTTCATCTCCAATAAGCGGAACAAATGTGCATCCACCCTCATTTGTATGAATATAACCATTCTCAGTTCTGGTTATGACAACAAGTTGCTGAAAAGCTCGATTACCGGTTGGAATGATAAGTTTTCCGTTCATAGCAAGTTGACTTGTGAGACTTTCAGGAATATCCGGTGCTCCAGCTGTCACAATTATTTTATCGAAACTATTTAGATCGGAGTTTCTATCTTTCCAACCAAGAGTTCCATCTCCGAATTTATAATGAATATTTTTATAGCCCAAATTATTAAGTAAATCCTCTGCATGTTGAATGAGAGAACTAATTCGTTCCACTGTATAAACTTCTTTCACAATTTCTGCCAGTAGTGCTGTTTGATAGCCGGAACCCGTTCCGATCTCAAGCACTTTATCACTTTCTTTAAGTTCTAATATCTGCATCATTAACGCTACAATATATGGTTGGGAAATTGTCTGTCCTTCTCCGATACCGAGAGGTGAATCGTTATAAGCAAGATACTCGATCTCTTTTGGTACAAAGCGATGACGAGGAACTTCGAGAAATGCTTTCAGCACTTTTTCATCAATTATTCCTCTGGTGACAAGTTGATATTTAATCATATTTTCACAGGAAGATCTATGTTTCATTTTATATTAATCCTGTTTATTTTTGTTAATCCAATTTCTGATCTGCCCGAATGAATCTTTTTTTGTGAAATCAGGTGCTATTGGTGTGATGGAGATATAACCATTTTTTACAGCATTGGCATCAGAATTTTCTATTTCAGTCCAATGAGGTTCATCACCACCTATAAAATAAACCGTTTCTCCATTATCGTCTTTTTCTTCATGAACAAAATTGTAATATATTCGGTGCCCAATACAGGTAACTTTGGTTCCCTTTATTTTATCAAATTCCAGATTTGGTACATTAATATTCAGCACTTCATTCTTAGCAATTTCGTTATGAATACCGTTCTCCAGCATTTCACATAAATACTTAGCTGCCGTTATAAATTTTTGATCTTTGTAAGAAGCTAGTGAAATGGCAATTGATTTATAACCTAAAAACATTGCTTCTATTGCTGCTGCTACAGTTCCTGAATACAATACATCCTCACCCATATTTTGCCCCGCATTTATTCCTGAAATAACTAAATCAATAGAATCATCAATAATGAGTTGTGAAGCCAAAATCATGCAATCGGCAGGAGTACCGGAAATGGCAAAAAGCTTCTCCTTTTTCTCAATTATTTTCATCGGTTTAAAGAGTGAGATTGAATGAGATTTTGCACTCTGTTGTTTTAGTGGCGCTGCAATAATTACATCGTGTCCGTTCTTTTTTAGCTCTTTTGATAGAATTGTGATTCCCTGTGCATTATATCCATCATCATTTGTAAGTAATATTTTCATAAATTTTCCTTATTTATTTTAAACCTATTTTAAACCTTCAAGGTTTTCAAAACCTTGAAGGTTTGTTTGAAGGTTTGTTTTTTAGTTCAAATAAAACGATCTTAATAAAATTCTTAATATCTCTAAAGCCTGAAATATAACTTTTCTGTCCGTCATATATCGTTTCAATGGGAGTAAAACCAACTTTCCCATTTTTCTTTGCAATTTTCAGAATGATTTCAGTTTCAAATTGATAACGTTTGGTTTGGAAATTCATACCTTCCAATATTTTTAAATCATATAGTCTGAAACCACATTGAGAATCTAGTATTTTTTGTTTTGATGCTCGCGAGACAACCCAGCTGGTTAGCGTATTACTGCAAATCCTGTGGAACGGCATCTTCTTATGCGAAAAATCCCTTTCCCCAATTACCAACTCCAATGCTAGCTCATTCTGTTTTTGTATAAAGCTTGGAAAATCCTCAGGATTGTGCTGTAGGTCACTATCAATTGTAAATGCAAATTCATAACCTTTTTTTATAGCTTCTTTGAATCCGACCTGTAATGCATTCCCTTTTCCACAATTAACTTTCAGATCTATCAAGTTAACACCAACTTTTTTACAAATATTAACTGATTTATCTTCCGAAGCATCATTTATAGAAAATATGCTTTTCAATGGAAAATAATCCATGATCTTCTTAAATAATTCCGGCAAATATTTTTCTGAATTATATATAGGAACGACTACTGCTGTATTCTTCCAATCTGCTTTCATAATCCTGCTTCTTCTATTTTTGTAATCCAAAATTCCTGTCTCCCTGTGTCAAGCAAATCATTATAAAGAAAAAAATTGACATTAAAGCTTATTTTAAGAAAAAGATATTAAAAATAATTAATAATTCAGGAGATATTATGTCAGATAAATTAGTGTATGGAAACATAAGCAGTAAAGAAGCCATGAATTTAGAAGAAACATACGGTGCACACAATTATCATCCACTACCGGTAGTTTTGGCAAAGGGTGAAGGAGCAAAAGTATGGGATCCTGAAGGAAAAGAATATTACGATTTTCTTTCTGCATATTCAGCTGTAAATCAAGGACATTGCCATCCAAAAATAATTAATGCGCTTACAGATCAGGCAAATATCCTAACGCTTACTTCTCGTGCATTTTTTAATAATAAACTGGGTGAATATGAAAAATTCATCACCGAATTTTTCGGTTATGAAATGGTTCTACCCATGAATACAGGTGCTGAAGCTGTGGAGACAGCTATCAAACTTTCACGTAAATGGGGATATGTAAAAAAAGGTATCGAAGAAGATAAGGCTATCATCATTTTTGCAGAAGGCAACTTTCATGGAAGAACAATTACAATTGTTTCAGCTTCCACAGATCCAGATTGTCGTAAAGGTTTCGGTCCATTCACACCAGGAATTGAAAAAATTCCTTATAATAATTCACAAGCTTTAGAAGATATTTTGCAAAAGAATGGCAGGAATGTTGCTGCTTTTATAGTTGAGCCAATTCAAGGTGAAGCCGGAGTTTTTGTTCCTGATGAAAATTATATAAAAGATTGTTATGATATTTGTAAAAAACATAATGTGTTGTTTGTGGCAGACGAAGTTCAAACCGGTATCGCACGAACAGGGAAAATTCTTTGTAGTGATCATTCCGGGATCAAGCCGGACATCGTAATATTAGGGAAAGCAATTTCAGGTGGTGTTCTCCCTGTTTCTGCAGTTCTATCGTCCAAAGAGATCATGCTTACGATCAAACCTGGTGAACATGGTTCTACCTTTGGTGGATTCCCACTTGCCTGCACTGTTGCAAAGGCGGCTCTGGAAGTAATCGAAGAAGAAAATCTTACAGAAAAAGCTGAGAACTTAGGAAAGTTATTCCGTGCTGAAATGCAAAAGATCGATTCTCCACTTATCCAGAATGTTCGTGGAATGGGACTTCTAAATGCTATCATTATCAAACCAAAAGACGGCATTGAAGCATGGGATGTATGTATAAAACTTAAAGAGAACGGTCTTCTTGCCAAACCGACACATCAGCATATTATCCGTTTTGCACCACCACTTGTAATATCTGAAGAGCAACTTATGGAGAGCGTTGACATTATCAAAAGCACTATCTTAGAATTAAGTTAAATAAGAAATTACAGTAAAGATCTAGGTTTAATAATTTAAGCCACCCTGACTGTTATATACAGGGTGGCTTTATATATTTTATTGGAGGAACTATGAAAAAAATTATTGGGATGTTATTGATATTCATACTATTATTGGGATGTGCAAACCGAAATGAAGATAAGTTAATTGTTGGAATAATTAAACCATCATTGAACCATCTCCCATTTGATTTTGGATTGGCTACAAAATCCTTAAACAGAGAAAATTATATCATTAAAAAATTTGCTTCCGGTTGGGAAACCAACGAAGCTCTTATCTCTGGAAAAATAGATGTTGCAATATTGCCATTCACTTATACATGGTTGGCTGTTTCCAACGGGAAAAAAGTTAAGATCATCTCTTTCTTTGAACGAGAAAGCGATGGTATAGTTACAAGTCCTGATATTAAAACTTTAGATCAGCTTCAAGGCAAAAGGATTGGTGTTCTTCGAGCTTCCACCTTAGATATCTTTGCAGAGCTTATGTCTGATGATCACAAGATCAATATGGAATTCATATATTTCCGCACACCTATGGATATGGCAACAGCTTTACGTTCCAAAGAAGTTGATGCACTCAGTTATTATGTCCCTTCTATATTTAAGTTTCCCAGCGATTATAATATTGTACACTGGTACGGTGATGATTATCCGCTTCATACCTGTTGTAATATTTCTGCTACTGAGGATGCAATCGGTACAAAATCAGGTTTGATAAAAGAATTACTTAAAGGATTAGAAGCTGCTACAGATGAACTCAATAAATCTCCTGACACCGCATATAAAGCTGTCGAAGAATTTTATAAATTGTATCCGCCATATTCAAAACAATCTTTGTATCATACAAAATTCGTTATGGGGTTAGATGAAAAGATGAAAAAATTTGAATTGAATGTTTTTAATAAAATGATAGATAAAAAATATGCTGAAAATCCGGTAACATCAGAAAATGTATATTTTGAAATTAAATAGATCGAAAGTTTGGGGCGGTTTATTTGTTTTTATTTTCTTCATTGTTTTAGCTTTTTCACTTGGAATTTCTTATACAGAATTACTGGATAGCCGGATTTCTATTAGTTTGTTACTTTCGGATCTTGTTATTTCTTTCTTGCGGGTAACCATTATTGCGGTAATCGCATGGTTAGTTGGAATAATGGGTGGTTATTTATTGCATTATTCTGCATCATTAAGCAATCTGTTTCTTCCGATCATTAATTTTATCCGACATATTTCTCCTTTTGCCTGGCTTCCATTTGCTATAATCTGGTTTGGATTAGGAGAAGGTCCGGTTACATTCATCATGTTCATTACTCTCTTCTTTCCCACTCTAATTGCAGCATCGGGTCATTTCTCCAGCCTTCCACATGAATATCTTGATGAAGGGCATGTCCTAGGAGCTTCCCAATTACAAATATTTCTTCATATTGAACTTCCATTAACACTTCCTTCTCTCCTGAATTTATTTCGAATAATTTGGGGGTTAGGTTGGACAGTGATCATTGCTGCAGAA
>JAYEKK010000062.1:0-4556 GCA_034660955.1 Candidatus Cloacimonadota bacterium
TTGATAGAAATTGGGATCGACCAAAGTGGATAAAGCAATGAATCCCCAAACTAACGTAGTTGAAATGCTCTCTCCACCGGTAAATGTGAAATGAGCAGCAGGAAGATTCGCTTTTAAGAAGCTGATCCCTCCAAATAATTTAAAGGAAAATACAAGAATTAGGAATACTCCTAAACACATCACAAAAAATTGAATTATATCAGAAAAAACAATTGCTCTAAATCCACCATAAAGCGTGTAAAGAATAACAACGGTGACTCCTATTATCATGCTTTGTAGAAATGAAATTCCAAATAATGCCTGAATGAGTAGTCCTAAACTTATTACGTAGGCAATTGGTAATACATTGAAGAAATTAAAGACAGCACTCAGTTTTCCGGCTTTAGGACCGAACATTTTTCCTACAAGGTCAGGAAGTGTAATCGCTTTATATTTTGCAACTTTATGTACAATGAAGAATGCAAATAGAATGTAGGAAATATACCAAAAGACTCCTTGAGTTATAAAATTGAATACTCCCTGTTCAAAGGCAATTTTTGTTACTCCAAATATACCACCATACCAGGTGGCAACCAGCGTTGCCACGAACATTGGAAGAGTTAATTGCCTTCCCATCAAGAATATATCTAAAAAATGAATTTCATTATTATCAGAAATGTTCCCCTTTTTCTTCTTTAAATATTGTCCGTAAATAACAGATAAAAATGTTAAAAACAAAACTCCAAAGAAAACGATCCAATCTAATTTGGTTAAGATCGTTTTGTAATCTACAGTTAATTCAAATTCCAAGTGCAACTCCTTTTTCGGCATTATCCGATAAGTTATAAGGGTTGAGTGATATTCACTTCTCAGCCAATTATTTTGGCTCCCCTGTTATTCAATTATTGAAATTCGATCTTAAGGATTATAAGTCAAATTATTTCTAAAACTAAGAAATTCTTTGACACTCATAGCTTGGAATTTTTTCTCAAACTTGAATTAGTTCTTTATAATATTGCTGTCAACGGGGTGCTGTTTGGTAATTGCCAAGCGGTTGAGAACATACCCTTGAACCTGATCCGGATAATGCCGGCGTAGGAAACTGATAAAATAAATTTTGACCACAATTCGGTTTTCTTCCGGATTGTGGTTTTTTGTTATTTAAACGCTGATCAGTTATGGTGATTATGCGAAAAATATAATTAAATTGAAATATGTCACCCTGAGTATCCGGCAATTACCGGATGTATTGAAGGGTGGAAGAAAATTAATGGAGGTTGAAAAATGAAAAAAGTTATTATCACTTTAATTGGATTATTAGTTATCAGTAGTTTAACTTTTGCTGATCAATTAATAGGAAGAATTACTGATTCTCAAACAGGAGAACCGATTGATCAAGTCAGTGTTTATGTAGAAAGTATAAACTTATCAGCAACATCGGATGTGGATGGAGAATATGATATGAACTTTTTTAAACCTGCACTTTTCACGTTTGTTTTTGAGCGGATTGGTTATGAAAAAAAGGTTGTCGAGCACAATCCGTTTGATACATCTGTTCTTAATATACAGCTTACAAAAAGACCACAGAATATTTCAGGAATGGAAGTATCAGCTACAAAAGCAAAAGACCGTGAAACACCGGTTACATTTACAAATGTGACTCAAGAACAAGTTTTGCAAAATAATTTTGGACAGGAAATTCCAATGCTGATGGAAGATGTACCGGGTGTGTTTGCCTATTCTGACGCAGGTGGTCTGGTTGGGAACGCACATCTTACAATTCGTGGTTTTGATCAAAAGCGGATTGGTGTGATGATAAATGGAATTCCTCTTAATGATCCTGAAGATCACAATGTTTACTGGGTAAATATGCCGGATTTTGCAGAGAGCACTTCCGATATACAATTTCAGCGAGGTGTGGGAAGTTCACTTTACGGGATCTCAGCTTTTGGTGGTTCGCTGAATATGCAGACTAACTCTTTTACTAAAGAAAACAGAACTGAAATATTTTCTGCTTTTGGAAGTTATAACACTTATAAAATTGGAATAAAAACAGCTCAAAGATTTGGAAAATACAGCACGAACCTTCGTTTCTCTAAAGTTGCTTCCAATGGTTATCGTGATAATTCTGCTTCCAATCTCTGGTCTGTTTTCACAAATTTCTCCAGAATGGGGGAGAGATCGATCACAGAATTTAATTTCTATACCGGACATGAACTAACACATGCTGCATGGGAAGCATCCTGGGAAGGCTACCTCGAAGAGAACCATCAACATAATCCATACACATACGATAATTATGTAGATGATTTTTCCCAACCTCATTTTGAATTGCATAGCAGTTATTTTCTGAATGAGAGATCGGATATAAAAAATTCAATATTTTACATTCACGGGAATGGGTTTTACGAACAATATAAATATGATCGTAACTTGTGGGAGCATGGACTTGTTGTAGAAGAAAGTAGTGAAGAAGCAGATATAATCCGTCAGAAATGGATCACTAAAAATCATTATGGCTGGGTTTCACAATACAATTTGCGTCACAAAAAAGGAACCTTTACAGCGGGAACTTATCTCAGTATGTTTAATAGCGATCATTGGGGAGAGATCATGGAAGTTATTGGTGCAGATACACTTGATTATATCAGCGGTCAGAATTACTATAATTATATAGGTGAAAAACAATATCTTACAGCTTATATTAATGAGCTTTTCAAGCTTACTGCTGATCTATCTTTAATGGTAAATCTCTATTTCCAACATATTAATTACAGTTTTGAACAATTGGAGTCAGGTAATTTCAGCGGAGAATTTCTGAATGCTTATGAAGTGGATTACAATTTCTTTAATCCAAGATTTGGGGTTAATTATAATGTGGATGAGAATTTCAATATTTATTGGAACATCTCAGTTTCTCAAAGAGAACCTACAGACAGCGAACTTTATGATACATGGGACGGACCGGATGATTTGAGTGTATCGCCTCTCTTTGCCGTAGCAGATACTGTATTAACCGATGATGGAAATATTGAAAAGATCAACTGGAGTGATCCTTATGTGAAAAATGAGAAATTGCTGGATTATGAAATAGGGATTGGCTACACAGAAGGAATTTGGGATTTGAAAGCAAATCTATATTGGATGAATTTTACCGATGAGATCGTAGCTTATGGTGGGGCAGATGATGAAGGAAGTCCAATACGCGGAAATGCCGATAAAACTGTACATCGAGGTGTGGAACTCTCTGCAAAAGTGCAATTACCTGCCTATTTGGAATTATCCGGTAACTTCAGTTACAGTGACAATTATTTCGAAGATTTTTTGATGTATAACTGGGGAGAGACAAGTGATCTTTCTGGAATTACAATTGCAGGATTTCCAAGTGTAATTAGTAATGGAAAACTTAAATTTTCAAGAGATCACTTCAATATTTTTGCTCAAATGCAATATGTGGGGAAACAATATCTGGATAATACCGAAAATGAAGATCGTACAATCGATCCATTCAAAGTGATTAATGTTGGTGCAGTAATTAACATCGCAAAACTCTTTGGTAAAACTGATTTGCAATTAAATTTGAAAGTAAAAAATATTTTGGATGAAGAGTATGAAACTGCTGGATATTATAATGCATGGGGAGGACCCGATTGGAGTGGAGCAAATTATTATTGGCCAGCAGCCGGACGTAATTTTGTTGCTGGATTGAGATTGGGATTTTGATGCGTGTAAGCGAATAAGAGTATAAATGAGAAAGTGTAGGGGCAGATCAATGATCTGTCCATTGTTAATATCTTATTTTAATTCTTTATTTAAAATATTATTAAACCGTGTTGCACTCAGGTAATGATCTTCCAAAAGTTTTCCATTATGCAGAAGACTGAAAACACCAAAACCTGATGGAGCATTTTTAGCTTCCTGCCAGGTTGTGAGCTTTTTGATCTTCAAATCTATCCCTGATTCTTTGGCTATTTCTGTAAGAGCTTCAACAGATTTATGATGCCAAGGACATTGATCGGCATAGAGCAAATGCCAACCCTGAAACTTTTCTCGATTCTTTGTCCAGTCTATCAATTGCGGGTCTTTTGAATCCGGATTGAATCTCTTCATCATAAGCTCATAACGTTCCAGTTTATCAACTTGAGAATATTCATTCTTAATGAACAATTGTTTGTTTGCGATGAAAGTTCCATCACTGGTCATGGTGCAAACACCTTTCATGTTTTGCTTTTTTGCATCTTCTTCACAGGCCTTTACTAGAAATGAACCATATCCTTTATCTTTATCATTTTTAGCATAAATGAACATACATTGAATGAACATAAATCCGGTTGCATCAATTGGACGCCAAGCAAAATTGGCAGGAACATATTCGATATAACCAATTTGTTTCTCATCATTATTATACAGGATTTTAATTCTTAATCCTTCCTTATAACTCTGCAGGAACCAGTTCTTCTTTAAAGCAAATTCAGGACTCTTTATATTCTTTATACAGAATAAACCCTGCTCCATAATGTTTTCCGGTGTTACATCTACAAGTTTTAAATTATCCATTTATCTCCTCCTTCCTGTGT
>JAYEKK010000063.1:0-4534 GCA_034660955.1 Candidatus Cloacimonadota bacterium
GGATTCCATTCCGCAGTTTGGGACGGTAAAGATGACAATGGTAAGAGAGTAGCAAGCGGGATCTATCTTTATAGATTCAAGACTACTAACATAAGCCAAGTTAAAAAAATGATGTTAATTAAATAATTGGAGGAAATGTGAAGAAGTTTCTTTTACTAATGTTGCTGTTATTTACAGTACATTCACTTTTTGGGATATTAAATTATCAAAGATCTGAGGATGGATTAAGGATTACTTTTGTGAATGATGAAAACATATTAGAGCAAAATGATCTGGAGAAGATAATTGCTTTACCATCAAGAAGTGTTGAGGTTTTTATTAATGAATGTGAAATAGCGGAGTTTTCTGAAGATGGAAAATTGCTAAGAACACATTCTGTAAACGGAGATGATTATATTGAGCTGCAACAGAGTTTTGTTATGCGAGATCTGTATGCTCACCAGATTAAAATATCTAAAACTAAAAAAACAGATGGTGTATCAACTGTTCTGAAAAGTTTGAATATCGAACTAAAAATGACAGATCCGATTCAAATTCCCCAAAAAATTTCTGCCGCATTTCTGCCGCTTTATCATTCTATGGTAGATAACTTCGAGAGATCATACTTGCGGGATGCTACAGTGTCACCATCTAAAATGCTCATTATAACTCATGAAAGTCTATTAGGTCATATGCAGATTTTCACTGATTGGAAAAATCAGAAGGGAATAAAGACTGAAGTTGTAACAATAGAAGATATTGGTAGTACAAGTGCTTCTTTAAAAGCATATATACAGGATAGTTATGATACATCAGAAGAGCCACCTGATTATATTCTTCTTACCGGTGATATGGACGATCTTTTTGAAATTCCTTCTTTCTATATAGTTAGTAGTGGAGGAGATAGTAATGTTACTGATCATCCATACACACTTTTAGAAGGTGAAGACTATTTCCCTGAAATGATCATAGGCAGGATGTCATTTGATTCTATAACAGAATTGCAAACGATGATAGCTAAAACTCTATACTACGAAAAAACACCTTATATGGATAGTACTCATTGGTTTGAGAATGCTACTCTTGTAGCTGGAAATTACAGCTCTTCACCACCCTGGCCAACAACTCCCGTAAAAGTTACAAAATGGCTTTACGATAAATTGGAAGAATATGGTTATCAAGATATAGATGAATTCTATTACTGGCCTCCCTATTATAATGTTTATCCGGGAACAACTCAGATAACTGCTTCTATAAATGCTGGTGTTGGAATTGTAAGCTATCGAGGTTGGGGAGATGCCAATGGTTGGCATTATCCACGTTATCACGTAGAAGATCTGGATGGTTTAAGTAATGGACAAATGCTACCCATTATGACTTCAATAGTATGTAATACTGGAGATTTTGCAAACAGTAGTGTTGATCCATGTTTTGGTGAAGCATGGTTAAGATTAGGTGATCAGGGAAATCCAAAAGGCGGTGTAGCTTTTGTGGGTCCATCTGATCTGCATACACGTACAAAATTTAATAATTCAATATTTTCTGGACTTTGGTATGGAGTGTTAGATGAAGATAATCTTGTTTTTGGAAGTGCTGTATTACGCGGAAAATATGAGCTTTACGACAATTTTCCATTAAACAGGGAACCAGGCGATTATGTAGAGTTTTATTATAATGTTTATAATATTCTTGGCGATCCTTCATTATCAATCTGGACTACAGTCCCACAAGATATTTCTTGTACTTTACCTACTGAAGTTAATGTAGGAACTAATTTCATCGAGTTAGATCTAATCGATTTGGACGGAGCAATAGTAACTGCAATTAAAGATGACGAATTTTATACTAACGCTGTTGTAGAAGATGGCTCTGCTATTATCTATCTTGAATCATTAACAGCTGGTGAAATCTTACTAACTATTACAAAACCAAATTATCATCCATTACAGGATACAATCGATGTTATTCAAACTAATGTTGATCTTGGTCTTGAAAACGTTTCCCCTGCAAGTGCAATAGTTGCAGGAGCAACTGTGCAGCTTGATCTCACTATAAAGAACTTTGGTACTCAAAATGCAAGCTCTGTTTCTGCAGATCTTACTTCCAGCAATAGTAATGTGAATATAATTACAGCTTTCGCTGATTTTGGAGATATAAATGCCGGTTCTACAGTAACTGAGGGATACGACATTGAAATAAATTCTAACTGTCCGAATAATGAGATAATCGAATTTGATCTTGCAATTTCTGATGGCAGCACTGCGAAATTCCAAGTTATTGTCAGCAGTTTAATATTTGAATTTGAGGATGTTGTTGTAAATGATGAAAATGGAATTTTGGAACCGAATGAACAAAGTAATATTTCAGTTTCATTTATGAATGTCGGCTCATTTGATGCAACATCTCTTGATGCTGAGTTAATAGCATTATCCGCTGATATAAATGTTATAACTTCTAATTTTACTGTGGGTAATATAAGCATTGATGAAACAGCTACTGCTGATTTTACAGTTCATGCTTCAGAAGAATGTTTTGTTGGGATAAATGTTCCATTCCAAATAGATATTTCCGATGCTGACGGATTAACAACAACTATTTATTTTAGTTTGGAAATCGGAGATGTAAGCCCAAATGCACCGACAGGACCGGATACTTTTGGTTATTATGCTTATGATAGTAATGACCTATTTTATGAGAATTGTCCTAATTATGAATGGATTGAGATCGATCCTCAAGATGGCGGCAATGGACAGGTATTTGAATTAGGTGATGACAGATCAGTAACAATATCAATGCCGTTTGACTTCCCATTTTATGGTGAGATTAGCGATAGTTTAACAATTTGTACAAATGGTTGGATTGCAATGCAGCCGACATGGGAAACCTACTTTAGAAATTGGAATATCCCTTCTGCGCTGGGTCCTTATGGAATGATCGCTCCCTATTGGGATGACCTTATCGGAGAGGATATTGGTGATGAATACGCTGATATGAGGATCTGCTATTATTATGATGAAATAGAGAATATCTTTATTATAGAATGGAATGAATGTGTTAACAGATACGACCTGACATCTATTGAAAAATTTGAATTGGTTCTCTATGATCCTGCTTCATATCCAACTGCAAGTGGTAATGGTGAAATACAATTCAATTATAAATTTGCCAATAATCCTGATGTAACAAGTAATTATGCAACAATAGGTATTGAAAATCATGATCAGTCTGCAGGATTACTCTATACTTATGCTGATATCTATCCTCAAAGTGCTTTACCTATTCAGAATGAATTTTCAATAAAATTTACAACTGAGGAACCTGAATTTGTTGCTCCTGTAATTCCAGTAGCAGATTTTACAGTTGAGAGAACTTACGGTCTTGTTCCTTATGAAGTGAACTTTGTTAATCTCACTTCTCCACCTTATTTCTACAATGAATTCCTATGGGAATTTGGCGATGTTGCCACTTCAGAAGAACGACACCCAATTTATACTTTCTCCGATCCTGGCAGTTATGACATAACTCTTACGGTTGAGAATATTGAGGGAGTAGATGAGATTACAAAAGACGGTTTTATTAATGTCTTTTCAACTGATGGTCTTATTTGGCCTGGAGATACAAATCTTGATGGTGTTGTTAGCGTAGAAGATATTCTGCCGATTGGTGTTTACTGGCGTCAGATTGGTAATGCGCGAACTACCACATCTCTTGTCTGGGAAGCTAATGATTATCCCGGTGGTTGGAATATTGATGTAGCATCACTAGCAGATTGTGATGGTAATGGTGAAGTTAATATTGCCGATGTTCTTGCTATCGGATTAAACTGGGGAGCTACTCATAGTTCAGTTATGAGTTTACCTCCATTCAGCCCTGAAGAACTAGAAGCATGCCGTTCCAATTTTGAAGATATTTACTATTCTTTGGGAAATACAGGAAATGAACTGCTGATAAAAAATTTCATTGCTCGTGAATTTGATCTGCCAATAATTCAAACAATTGAGATAAATAATTTAAAGCAGAACTATCCCAATCCTTTTAATCCGGAAACTAATATTTTCTATTCTATCATAAGTAATGGTTCTGTAGAATTATCTATCTATAATATTAAAGGTCAGCTTGTAAAAGAGCTTGTAAAATCTTCTATGAATGCAGGCGATCATAATGTTGTTTGGAATGGGAAAGATTCAGCCGATAGAAAAGTAAGTAGTGGATTGTATTTCTATAAGCTGAAATTAAATGGAAAAACAATTGATACAAAAAAAATGATGTTATTGAAATAGAAAAATGGAGAATAAAATGTTAAGAACTGTATTTAATCCCGAATTATCCGGGAAAAGATTGCTCTTTCTGATAATAATTGCAGTGATGATATTTATGATATCCTGTTCAAGCTCAAGTAATTCAACTGAGCCGGATACGGAGAATCTTATATTAAAGTTCAGTCCTGCAGAACAAACTGTACTAGTAGATATAGAAGCTGATTATATTGTTAAGGTAGAGAATGCTGAGAATTTATTTGCTTTTTCTGCTGAGATCGTATTCGATAATTCAGTAG
>JAYEKK010000064.1:0-17006 GCA_034660955.1 Candidatus Cloacimonadota bacterium
TCTGGAAAGCCTGCGTGCAATCTCTGTTTTTCCAACTCCGGTGGGTCCAATCAGGATGATATTGTTCGGCATGATCTCTTCTTGCAGGTCACCTTCTACTTGCTGTCTTCGCCAGCGGTTACGCAGAGCAATTGCCACAGCACGCTTCGCTTTATCTTGTCCGATTATGTATTTATCAAGCTCTTCTACAATTCTAATTGGTGTGAATTTTTCCATTATATTTCCTCGATCATAATATTATTGTTTGTATAAATGCAGATATCTGATGCTATCTTTAATGAGCGTTCTACGATTTGCGTAGCTGAAAGCTTATTATTTTCTACAAATGCCTTTGCGGCAGCAAGTGCATAATTCCCACCGGAACCAATAGCTATAATTCCTTCATCCGGTTCAAGAACGTCACCGGTTCCGGAAATTAAAAGTAGTGAATTTTTATCTGCCACTATTATCATCGCTTCTAATCTGCGTAGAATTTTATCTGAACGCCAATCTTTTGCTAATTCAACTGCTGCTTTTTTCAGGTTACCTTTATATTGTTTTAATTTGCCTTCGAATTTTTCAAATAAAGTAAAGGCATCTGCAGTTGCTCCGGCAAATCCTGCAACTACCTTCCCATCATATAATCTTCTAATTTTCTGCGCAGTAGCTTTTACAACAGTACTACCTAAAGTGACTTGTCCATCACCACCAACAGCTACTTTCTCTTTTATTTTAACACCAAGTATAGTTGTGCCATGCATTTCTTTCATGATAAAACCCTCATACTATTTTTTCTTCGGATTATCTTGTTCTTTAGTTTCTTTTTCTTCTTGATCTTGATCTCCATCTTGATCTTGACCTTGACCTTGATCTTGCTTCTCTTCTGCTTCTTTTCTTGCTTTTTCTTCCTCAAGCTTTTTCTTCTTCTTCTCAGCTTTCTTTTTTGCTTCTTCTTTTTTTGCTAGTTTTTCAGCTTTTTTTATCTCATCATTAATAGCTTTGATTTTCAAGAATTGTTTTTCTACAATTTCTTTATCTGATCCACTTATAAAAGGCAGACTTAGTTCAAATATTTCTACAGCATCAAGCGTTTCTTTAAGCAGCAATTCATCTGCCAATGTCTCTAAAAGTTTACGTTTGTCTTTAATAATTTTTAAACTTTTTTCATGAGCTATTGTAATTATGCTTTTAACTTCGCTATCGATAAGTTTAGCTGTTTCTTCACTAATCTGATCGTGCTGTGAAATATCTCTACCTAGAAAGATCTGAGTTTGTTTTTTTACTAAAGTAATTGGTCCAACCTTTTCACTCATTCCCCAATTACAAACCATTTGTTTTGCAATGTCGGTTACTCTTTCAATATCATTGGAAGCACCGGTTGAAATATCATTGAATATGATCTCTTCAGCTGAACGACCACCTAATAAACCTATCAAAGATTGCTCCATATAGCTTTTGGAATAATATGATTTATCTGTTTGCAGGAAATGAGTAGCACCTCCTGTAAAACCTCTGGGAATGATTGTTACCTTATGAATTGGCTCGACCTTGCTTAAAAACATTGAACAAAGCACATGACCTATTTCATGAATTGCAGTTATCTTTTTATCTTCTTCAGTAATCACTTTGCTTTTTCTTGCTTTTCCTAAAGTGACTTTGTCTTTTGCTTCTTCAAAGTCTTCCATCTCGATCAGTTTCTTACCGGTTCTTGCAGCCATTAAAGCAGCTTCATTAACCAGGTTAGCAAGATCTGCACCACTAAAACCCGGAGTAACTCGAGCAATAATATTTAATAAGACACCTTTAGAAACAGGTAACTTTCTTGTATGAACTTTTAAAATTGCTTCTCTACCTTTAATGTCTGGCAGATCTACAACTATCTGTCTATCAAAACGTCCGGGACGTAACAATGCTGGATCAAGAACATCGGGTCTATTTGTTGCAGCAATAATGATAACCGAATCATTAGGATCAAAACCATCCATTTCAACCAAAAGTTGATTTAGTGTCTGTTCTCTTTCATCATGACCACCACCAAGCCCTGAACCACGATGTCTTCCAACTGCATCTATCTCATCGATAAAAGCTATGCACGGTGCAGTTTTTTTGGCTGTGGCAAACATATCACGAACACGGGATGCACCAACACCAACGAACATTTCAACAAAATCGGAACCACTTATACTGTAGAAAGGAACTTTAGCCTCTCCTGCTACTGCTTTTGCCAGTAAGGTTTTACCTGTTCCGGGTCTTCCAAGAAGTAGAACTCCTCTTGGTATCCTGCCGCCAAGTCTTTGAAATTTCTTAGGATTTTTTAAAAACTCAACAATTTCTTCCAATTCCTCTTTTGCTTCATCAACTCCAGCTACATCTTCAAATGTAACTTTAGTTTCACCGTTAGCATTAAGTTTAGCTTTGCTTTTCCCAAAACTGAAAGCCTTGCTTGCTCCACCTCTCATTCCACGCATTAAGAAAATCCAGATTCCAATAAAAATAAGGAATGGAAACCAGGAAAGTAACATTCCGAATAATTTATTTGGTTTATGTGAGTAAACCTGGATTCCAGCATCTATAAGGTTTTGCAACAGATTTGGATCAGGAATTGGCGGCAAGTAGGTCGATAATTTCTCACCAGACATGCTGGTTATGGTTACATCTTTTTCATTGAATCCAACCTTTTGAACATCACCACGCTTTACCATTTCTAAGAAATCAGTATATGTTACTTCTTGAACTTTGTCGCTATTCATCTTGCTCATTTGGAACATAACTACAACCAATAGTATAAGCACGATCCAAAAGGTGATAATTTGTGATCTTTTCATTTTTGGAAATTGATTTTTACTCTTTTTCTTATTATCATTATGTTGTTTTTGCATTATGAATAAATCTCCTTTTTGAGAATTCCAATATATGGAAGATTCCTGTATTTCTGGGCATAATCAAGTCCGTAACCCACGACGAATTCATTTCCAACTTCAAAACCTACATAATCAATTTTTAAATCTATTTGATGTGCATTAGGTTTATCCAGTAGCGTACAAATCTTAATCGAATTAGAGTTGTGCTGCATAAAATATTCATTGAGGTATTTTAGTGTTAAACCGCTATCTACAATATCTTCGACAATAATTACGTCACGGTTAGAAATATCTACATCAATATCTTTCTTAATTTTTACAACTCCAGATGTTTTTGTGCTGTTTCCATAACTGGAAAGTGACATGAAATCAAGCTCTACAGGTGTAGAAATGTTTCTCATAAGGTCTGAAAGGAAGACGATCCCACCTTTTAAAATACAAATCAGAACTGGGTTTTTCCCTTCATAATCTTTTGAAATCTGTTCACCAAGCTGCTTGATCTTAGCTTGTATTTCTGTTTCTGTTTTTAATATTTTTTCTATATCATTACGCATAAATATAACAGTAAGAAAATTTCTTACTCCTCCTATTTTCTATTAACTCTTTCGGCTGCTCTCATTTTTTTTGTAGTTATTCTTTCTATCCTGATTTGCAGGATATTCTGCGTCTGTTCAGAAGTAACAACTCGGTTGTCTATACGATGACCCGCAAGCCATATTATCTTCTCTTTATCGCAGAAAATTAACACCTTATCTCTGTCAAATTTAGGGACTTTTTCGTCAATCAAAAAATCCTTTAATTTTTTATTATGCTGCATACCAAGTGGATAAAATTTATCTCCTGGTTTTCTGTGACGAATTGTTATCGGGAAACTGGTCTTATCAAGATCAAGATATGCTACGTTTTTATCTTCGAATAAATTACGTTTATTCGGCATTTTTTTAAGCTTCTTCATAATTATGCGAAAGTCCTCAAAAGTAAATCGGCTGCGAAGTGATGTTATCTCCTTTTCATTTTCTAAGTTTTCAAATTTAGAAATATCGATATTTGTGAAGATAAGTTCATCATATTCTTTGAATACAAAAACATTATTAGGAAGAAAAATTTGTTTAGATCCATTTGAGGTTAGTAAGTTTTCGATCTCAATAAAATTATTATGATAAAAATCTTTTGAATTACCATTAATTCTTGAATAAGCTTCTTTATATACGTAATATCGCAATACTGATTTAGTTTTTCTAATTATTCTTGCTGATAATATACATTCGTCTTTTGAGTGTTTTATTTGAGCCTTTAAAAATCTTCTTGTAGCAAGTGACTCTAAAATATTATCAGTTTCAGAGAATATCTCAGCGGTTTCATATAATTTAGTAACAACATTCGGGTTTAAATGTTCTTTTATCCACGGTATCATCTGGTTACGGATCTTGTTCCTCGTATAAATGTTATCTTTGTTGGAAAGATCCTCGCGCCACTTTATACCTTCAGATTCTAAATAGGAAACAATATCCTCGCGACAAAAACTGAGCAATGGATGAACAATATCATCAGTAATGGGTGAAATGCCTTTTATACCGGTATAACCGGATCCCCTGAACAGGCGGAATAGCAGAGTCTCTGCCTGATCTTCGCGATTATGACCTAATACGATCTTTTGAATTTTATATAAATTGCGAAGACTATTAAAATAATCAAATCTTATTTTTCTCGCATGATTCTCTACATTAGAGTTTGACTTAATATTTACATTCTTTACAACAAGTGAAATATTACGGTCAAAACAAAATTTTCTTACAAACTGTTCATCTTGTTGAGAATCATCACCACGCAGGCTATAATTTACATGTGCTGCAAGAATTGAATATCCGTATTTAGATTTCAAATGCCAGAGAGCTAATAGAAGGGCTGTTGAATCTGCACCACCGGAGAAACCGACAACTACTTTCTCTCCACTTTTAAAAAGTTTGTGCTTAACAGAGTATCTTTCAAATCTTTCAATAAAACCGTTTATTTTCATTTTTGCATCCTTAATGAGTAATTATTTACATTTACCATTAACTTTTTCAAGTTTTAATTAAGAATTCAATGTGTCAAATAAAAAGCTTGTAAGAATTTGCACACTTAGTTTTGTGACTAAGAAATTTAATTAAAAAATAGATAAGGAGCTAATTATGAAGAAGTTACTACTTTTAGGTGACGAAGCTATTGGTCAAGGTGCTCTGGATGCAGGATTATCAGGTGCTTACGGCTATCCGGGGACTCCTTCTACGGAGATAATAGAATACATTCAACGAAATCCGGAAGCTAAGGAAAGAGGAGTACACAGAACCTGGTCTGCAAACGAAAAAACTGCACTAGAATCTGCGCTTGGAATGTCGTATGCTGGCAAAAGAACGATAATAACTATGAAGCATGTGGGTCTCAATGTTGCAGCAGATGCTTATATGAACTCAGCACTTACAGGTGCAAACGGCGGAGTTATTGTAGCAGTAGCAGATGATCCTTCAATGCATTCATCCCAAAATGAACAAGATTCACGATTTTATGCAAAATTTGCTTTAATGCCGGCCTTCGAACCATCTGATCAGCAGGAAGCATATGATATGCCCAAGCTTGCTTATGAAATTTCCGAAAAATATCATCTTCCTGTTATGTTGAGAATAACTACCAGGCTTGCTCATTCTAGAGCGGGTGTAGTAAGAAGTAATGTTTTACAAGAAAATAAAATGCATTTACCCGAGATAAAAGATCAATTTATGCTTCTACCTTCCTTTGCTAGAAAAAAATATAAACATTTGTTAGAGATTCAAAAAGATTTGGAAATGGAATCGGAAAATTCACCATTCAATAAATATTTCGAAGGTTCTGATAAAAGTACGGGCATTATTGCTTGCGGTTTAGCATATAACTATTTAATGGAAAATTATGACACGTGTAATTATCCAATTCTAAAGATAGGTCAGTATCCTCTTCCCAGAAAGCAAATTCAAAGGATATTTAGCGAATGTAATGAAATTCTTGTTTTAGAAGAAGGGATGCCACTTATTGAAGAGATGCTTAAAGGATTTTTAGGAAATCCAAAAATTCACGGGCGATTGGATGGAACTCTGGATAGAGACGGTGAACTCAATCCAAAGAAAGTTAGAAAAGCTCTGGGACTCCCACAACTTCCAACAAATGATATCCCTGAGTTAGTTGCTGGAAGACCTCCTGCACTTTGTGTTGGCTGTCCCCATACAGACTCGTATAAATCATTAACCGAAGCTCTGAAAGAATACGGCAAAGGACATGTATTCTCTGATATTGGATGTTATACTTTGGGTTATTTATCACCTCATAATGCGATCGATACATGCGTTGATATGGGTGCTTCTATTTCGATGGCTATTGGCGCTGCTGATGCTGGATTCTTTCCAGCTGTTGCCACAATAGGAGATTCCACATTTGGACACTCAGGAATCACCGGTCTTCTGGATGCAGTAACTCAGAAATCTAATGTTGTGATCATTATTTTGGATAATGACATTACTGCAATGACTGGAATGCAGGATTCTCAAGTAAATGGTAGAATTGAGCAGATCTGTGAGGGTATTGGGGTTGAAAAAGAACACATTAGAGTGATCAATCCGCTTTCAAAATATTTTGAAGAAAATGTGAAAGTATACAAAGAGGAAATAGCTTATGTTGGTGTTTCTGTGGTTATTCCCCGAAGACCATGTATTCATGTTTATTCAAAGAAGAAAAGGAAATAGGAGCTTAAGATGAAAAAAGATATAATTCTTGCGGGAGTTGGTGGTCAGGGAATTCTTTCTATTGCTGCAATTATTGGCACTGCTGCTATCGAAAGTGATCTACATTTGAAACAAGCAGAAGTTCATGGAATGAGTCAAAGAGGAGGAGATGTACAATCTCATCTTAGAATTTCGGATAAACCAATTCATTCTGATCTGATTCCAAATGGAGGAGCAGACCTGATTATTAGTGTGGAGCCAATGGAATCTTTGCGCTATTTACCATATTTATCTGAAAATGGATGGTTGATCACAAATACAAATGCTTTTGTAAATATTCCCAATTATCCAAATTATGATGATCTGATGAATACTGTAAGAGCTTTTCCAAATCATATTGCTCTAGATGCAGATGAAATTGCGAAAAATATTGGTTCACCACGTTCTATGAATATGGTTGTCTTAGGTGCTGCATCATCATTTCTTGATCTGCCTTACAGTAAATTGGAAGAAGGTATTAAAATTATATTCGGACGAAAAGGTGAAAAAATAGTGGAAGCAAACCTGGAAGCTATGAAAGTTGGAAGGGAAGTTGCAGAACAAAACAAGTAATTGAATATTGTAATAAAAAATAAAAGGCACTTTTAAAGGTGCCTTTATTGCCATAAAAAATATTATTTTGTTTAAATTAAAAGATCTTTTTTTGAAAACATTGAAGAATAACTTCTTATATCTTTAGAACGCCGTCCACCAATTCGACCACTTTTTCTTCTGTCAGGTGTACCAAATCTAGCTTTATGAACACAAATAACAAAACCATCCATATCAGATTTATTAAGGCTTAAGATTGCTAATTCTGCTTCATTCTCAAAAGGCATTTCTGCAAATGCCACTTCATTTTCAACTCTTATTGATTTCACCTTTCCAAATTCTTCCAACCGTAACCGTATATTATCTTGAGTTATTTCCTTACAAATATTTCCAATGAAGATTTCCATATTATCCCTTAATATATCCTTAATATTAGCTAGAAAGTTCAGGAAGATCAGTTTGTCGTCTTCCTCCATGCCTGGATGCTGTTCTTCTGTCATCATTCCTGAAACGAGCCTGATGTACGCTAAGCACATGACCAAAATGTTCTTTATTATCAAGAGCTGAAATAGCATCCCATGCTTCATTCTCATTCGGCATGTCAATAAATGCAAATGCTTTCCACTCACCATTTATTCTGTCGATAAGAATATTTACGGATTGGACATCTCCATAATCTGAGAATAAAGATCTTAAAATTTCTTTTTCTATTTCACGGGTCATATTACCAACAAATATTTTCATCATTACTTCTCCGAATTTGCATTTTTCAATTTAACTTTGTTTAAATTTAAGAGTCTTTATTCTTATGTCAAGAATAACTTTATTCTTTACATATTTATCACATAAACTTTCTTAGATTTAGTGTTACATAAAGGAGGTTAATAAATGAAAAATATACTAACATTGTTGATTATTCTCATTCTTTTGGGAGCATGTGCAAGACAATCTGATCTGTCAGTTTATAATGATACAAGTCATTCGATAAGAGTAATTTTAAATGGTACTATTTATCAAATTCTGCAAAATGATCCTCCCGTTGCCGTTGTTGAGACATATTATCTAAATTCATTTATCCTTTTTGGTGAAACCATTGATGTACCAATCATTATTGAAGGTCAAACATATTTAGAACCTAAAGAATTTACAATAAAAATGAAACCCGGTAAAGATAGATCATATCATGTAGTATTAGATCGAGCAGGATTACAAATAAATAATGCTTCACTTGTCCCAATTAGTGTCGTTCAATTAAGGAATGAAGGTGAAGAAGACTGGAGCGAAAATGTAATTGATGACACTTTGTACACTGAAACTTCAAGCTCAGTTTTATCAATTATACCTGATTATGATTATATTAAAATGACAGATATTTTTGAAACAGAATATCCAGAAGAATTTATAGAATTTAATGCAGGTGAAACTACCACATATATATTTTTTGGAATATAAATTATTAATTTAAATTATATTTTTTAGCATCTCTCTATTCTTGGAGATATCGGGATGAGACTCTTTTTTGCCGAATTTTATTCTTCGTGAATCAAATCTTAAGATTATCTCAGGTAATATCAATTCCCATTCCAGAGGATTAATCATTCTCTTAGTTTTATAAGTATTTATTACTTGCTCAAACACGAATTTAAATTTATCAGAATTATAAGATGATGCCCAAAATAAGAGAAAATGAATTAAATCTGTCTCAGGGAAATCGTATATCCATTCACTAAAATCCAGCATATAATATTTCCCATTTGCAAAGAGATAGTTCTTTGGGTTATTATCATAATGACAAATACACTTATCACCTTTAGATTCAAGTGAATGAAAATTTATCATCAATTCGGTGATCTTCACAAAATTCGGTTGTGCAAGATCCATAATCGGGATTCCATTAATATATTCTAACATTAATGTATTCTTGCCGTCATTATCAATAAGTCTTGGTGTATAGGGTAACTTTTTTTTATAGATATAGAGTTCTTTTTTAAACATTTTTGGGGAATTACATATTTTGATAACTTGATTTTTTTCTTTATTGATAATTATTTCCGATTTCATGATCACTCTCTTATTTTAATATCAATACTATCACCTTCATGATAGCCTTTCAAATTTTTAACATACGCTTTAATAATATCTTTTAATGTATTTTGAACATACGGTACTATATTAATGTCTTTACTGTTAATTTCAATTTGAATGTCAAGATTACGGTCTGTTTTACAATCTTCACGAGTATTACGTCCGGCTAAAATTCCAGAAACCATTTCTCTACAATTCATTCCGCATTCACCACAGCACTCAAGTTTTGGAAGTGGAAGTACAGGAAAAACTTTTTCAATTACAAGATCTGCAAGTTCTTTTATCTGACCTTTTGAACTGTATACTTTTAGATCTTTATATTTGTCATGATCATCTGCATATTTTCCGGATATTGCGAATACTGTTCCATCAACAAGTTCTTCTAATTGCTTTTCATCTTTAGCACAAATGATACGGGGGAGAGCAACGTTTTTCATTCCTTCCACAACCACATAATCACTTTTAAGATGAGATAGCATTTCATTCAAAGAAAGTTGCCTATTCCAAATTTGATATGTTTCAGATATTCCTCTGGCAATTACTGTATCACCACTGGCTTGTGCATGTTTCCAACTATTACTTCCTTTCTTCTCCATAGTGAAATTTTCGTTATGAATGTCTTTAATCGATGTTACTTTAAATCCCCTTTTTTTTAATTCTTTTATTAATTCTACAGATACTGTAGTTTTACCAGTATGATGATATCCTGCAACGCTAAAAACCTTCATATTTTTTATTGAACTCCAAAATATATTTAATTTATTTATATTGAACTATGCGATTTTTTCCTAATTTTTTTCCTTCATATAAGGATTTATCTGCTCTGGTTATGCATTCGTCTATCGTCAATGCTTTAGAAAAAGTGCATATCCCAAAAGTCATAGTTATAGATAATGAAGAGCCTTTATAATCAATTTTTTCTTTTTCTATATCTTTCCTTATTTTCTCAGAGATTATTTTTCCACCATTTTTATCTGTACCAGGAAATAGGAACAAAAATTCCTCACCTCCCCAACGTGCACAAATATCCTGTTTACGAATAGTATTTTTCATTAAGACTGAAAGTGTTGTAAGAACTTTATCTCCGGCATCATGACCGTATGCATCATTAATAGTTTTGAAATCATCAATATCACTGATTACAATTGTAAATGGCTCTGCATTCCTTTTGAATCTTGCAGTTTCATATTCAATTTGCTCTAATACCGCACGCCGGTTTGGTAATTGAGTTAAAGGATCTGTTTTTGCTATTTTTTCTAATTCAATGGCGTGTTTCTGTTTCATCTTATATTTACTCATAAATATAATTGCAATTATGAATAATAATATTGCCACTATTATAAATATAACCAAGAAAAAGATGAATATTTGTTTTTCCTTTTTTTGCTTTGCTATTTTTTTATCATTGTCATCATGTTCTCTTTGCAGGTTTTCAATTTGCCTTCTCTTCTCATCATTCTCAAGTAGCGAAGCGCGTTCTTTGTCATCACTTTCTATTTTAAGTTCCTCGATTTTTTTTTCTTTTTCTACTGCTGTTTTAGTGATCTTTATAAGCTCTTTCGTTGTTTCTGCTTTCTCAATTTCATGTTTAATTTCAATATCGCTGATAATAGTTTCAACTTGTTCCTGATTAATGGCTACTTGCAAAGAATCTTTGTATTCAGTATATAATTTAAAATACTTTAAAGCTTTGTCTTCATTGCCTATTATATTATAATATTCGTAATTAAACAGAAATCTATTTTTATTGATCTCCTGATTTAGCTTCTCATTCGTATCGGCAAATTTTTGAATGTATACATATGCTTTTTCTTTATCGTCGATTTTCCTATATATTTTGCCTAAAGCTTCATATGTACGTACAAGGCTCTCCAAGTTATTTATCTTATCGTAGTTCTCAGCTGCAGTTTTGTAATGTGATTCGGCAAAATGATAATCTTCATTATAGAGATCGATCTCTCCTAATTTTTCATTCGTTAATGCTAGAGAAGTTTTGTTTTCAAAATTATCATGTTGCTCTAAAGATAATTCGTAATTTTCATAAGCACCTTTTAGGTCACCTAATTTATAATATATTTCAGCGATTATAAAACGGCATTTAGCTAATCCGGGATGGTTTTTATGCATTTTACTCAAATCTAAGGCTTGAACAGCATATTCAAATGCAATAACATTTTTTTCTATTGTATTATTATATTTTGCAAGGTTGTAAAATGCACTTATTTGGAGATCAATATTGTTGATATTTTGAGCTGATATTAAAGATAGCGACATGTATTCTATTGCTTCTTTGTAATTATCTAAATACTTATAAGATATTGCAATATTTTGTAATTGTTGAGTTTGTTGTAGTATATCTTTTCTTTGTGTAGTCAGCTTAAGAGCTTTTATACCATACTCCAAACTTGCCTGAGGATATATCTTCCAATATGATCTCTGTAATTCATCAAGTATCAATATTTGTTTAAGCCCCGTTGCTGATCCTAATTCCAGCTTCAAGTTATCTAACCTGGTAAGACAATATCCATTAATAATAAGTAATATTAAAATTAATAATAAAAATAACTTTTTCAAAATACCCCTCTTATTTATATAAATTAAGGTTGGATAATACCCAACCAATCTCCCAGAAGGAATTGTAATCTTCCTATCAAGAGGGAAATACGAGCCATTGCAGTATAACCAAAAGCAGCACCAAAGCTTACCATTAAGAAATAAATTCCAATTTTTGCTGAAACACCCAATACACCAGTGTGCTTTTTACTGAAATAGAAGTAAATTACACCGCAGATTGTTCCAACGATTAGCATTATTTGTCCAATTACTATTACCCAATTTTCACCAGCAAAAGGGTTTATCATGGTTGCAGTTAATTGATTCAATACATCGGATTTTAAGTAGCGAAGAAAAAAAACACCTGATGTTGTTCCAATTACCACAGATATTGGGAACCTGCTGACCCACTCGGTTTTTGGGATTAAACGCATCAGCATCATTATTCCCAAAATTGCCGGAATGATCTTGATCCAATTTGTACTGAAATCTTGTGTTAAGGGGTCATAGAGATTTGGAATGAGAATGGAGAATACAGTGTAGACAAACCAATATCCGGCTGAAAGTCCAACAAATATCTGTTCTGCTGTTTTATAGAAAGGATTGTCTTTATAAAGGAAGCTAAAAATAGCAAATGTAAAGAGTGCACCTAGCCAAATACCTAATGTTGCAAAGAACTGTTCCATTATTTACCTCCCTTCTTCCCAGCTTTTTTATCACGCCAGTAATTTATATTTCCAATAGCAATAAAAATTAATATTATTAAATGCGCTATAGATTGCGCATCCATTCCGCTGGTTGCAGTGCCGGGTGTATTTATCAAAAGTTCATATTCTGCTGCAGCTTTAAGCCCTGCCAAAAGTCCTGTTAATTGTTTTTGCTCATTTATATAAGGTAGCATTGCTGGGGCACTTACGCCAGTACATCCGCCGGAAGTTGGTCTACCATAAGCATCATGAGCTATTTGTACCCACTCTTTAATTCCTGGAGCACCTGCTGAAAGTGAGAAAACAAAGCCAATGTTGCTAAAATTATTTATTCCATCCATAATCGGAAGTTCATCAATGCTATTTCCATTCATATCTTTTGGGAACACTTCTCGGAAGTTTTTTCCCATTGACTGAATTGTGATCATTGCACCTGCTTTAAACCCAAGATTCACGTAATCTTCTCCATAATTAAGATCGGGATAATCATCTTTTAATTGATTAATAATATCATCAACCATCTGTACTCCCATTGGCCACATTGCTGTGAATATCAAATTGATATCTTTATCAAAACAATGCTTAACAAGTGCTTTTGCCATAGGATGCAATTCCGGCATACTGGCAGGATCATAATCAAAAGAGATGAGTGCTTTAGAACCCTTTGGCATACTATCTACCAGATCATAAACCATCTGCACATTTTTTGTAGTTTCCAGAGGAAGTCCGATAGTGAAAATAAGAGGAAGGGCAACTCCAAAGAATATAAGTAAGAATAGCCATCGTCTATCTATCTGTTTAGATTTTCCCATTATTCACCTCCCAGATAGGATCTTTCAATTCCCAGAATGATCCTGAGGGAACTTCCAATAATTCCCAGACCAGCACCGATCATAATAGCACGTTGACCTGCTGTTGTAGGGAAGGTCATAATAAATTCAGATATCTTTGGAAGATGAAGAAAGTTTAAAGATTCAGGTAACCAACCGGTTAAGAGGCTTCCAAGGGTTGTGTTGCCAAGCATGACAAGAACAGCAGAGACAAGAAGAAGATTTGATTCAACAGTCCTTCCAATAAATGCTCTATAGGCTGCAGAAGCAATGAAGAAAGCGAGAAGGGAAAACATCGTTGCCTGCAAATGCTGATAAATATTATGAAAAAGATAATCGAAAGGTTTATAACCAAGAATATTTGAAATAACTTCTCCCTGACCTAACATTCCAGCACTTTTTCCGGTACCCCATAAAAAGCCAAGAGTAACCATAATTATAAAACTTATAAGTGTAATTGTATAGAATTGCCAGTCACGCTGTTTGTATTTTATCTTTAATATATTTACTTTAAATAAACTTAATTGTCCTAGCAGAATAGCAAAACCGGAAATTATTAAAAACCAAATTTCCAATTCACCCGATAACTGACCAAATGGTTTATGAGGTATAAATTCTGAAATGATCAAAATTATTCCAACAGTAAATGTTATTAATAATGGTATCTTTCTTTTCATGCTCTGCTCCTTAATGTAACGTTAAGAAATCTTTAAGGAAATGAACGCCTGAAATTTCCAAGATTATTCCAATTACTAAAACAATTATAAATATTGCTTTACCAAAATCCTGACCCTTCAGGCTTCCTAATTGATGTGGGTCTTTTGATAGATATGCTGAAGCAGCAAATAATTCTTCACCGATGAGTGTATAATCACAGGCTACTACAAAAAATGGCAATTGACTTGGCATTGCTGTGCCTGCTGTTTGAATAGCACCGCTGGCAAATCCTGTTTCTGCTAAAATTAAAGATTCAGCATAGAAAGCTCCAAGAAAGAAATTAGCTGCCGGTTTCTCGCGAACTATAATTCCATCAACTCCCGCAACATAACCAAATTGGTCGTCTGTAAGATAGAAAACAGAATTAGGATCATAAGCATCGGGATGTCCAGCTTTCATAAAGGCCTCTTTAACAACTTCTTTAGCTGTAGAAAGTACCATTGACCGACATACAGGAACAATTAGCTTTGCATCATATTCTGCAGCTTTCTGAGCTAATTTTCTCAATATGGTCAATCCGGCAATAGTTTGCATATCATCAAGATCCAAGGTGCCGGGAATGAAGAGAATTGGTCTACCCATTTCGGTAGCTCTACCTACTGATTCATCCATCGATTCCAAACCAGCGATCTTTCTAATGTAGAGATGTTTTCCACTTCTGGCAGAAAAAATATAGTAAACTATCGAGATAGTGATCAGTAAAGCAAAAATCAAAAGTGAAATTTTATCCTTATTAAACCATTGAGCAGATGATTCTCCTGTTGTTCTAGTGATTTGGATAATCTCACCGTTACTATCATAAGCAGTTAAGCAATATTCATATCTAATTCCAGTAATTATTTTTGAACCGTCCTCAAAAGTACCTATTGGTTCTTCTGAACTTGTTATTGTAATAAATTTTCCGTCTGATGTTTCTCTCTCAATGATAATCTTAGAAGATATGATTTGCGAAGTATCCCATGATATTAATAATGCTGAACCATCATCATTAGGTTTATCTTTAATATTAAGCAAAATCTCTTGAGAGAATAAGAAACACGTGTATAAAATGAAAAGAAAAATTAAATATTTCTTCATATTTGCTCCATTATAATATCTTAAAACTATATTGGAATATTAAAAAAGTAAATTATATTTGTTTGTCAATTTAAAAAACAAAATAGTATTTAATTAATTATTTTAAATCATTTAATTTAGAAATATGTTACCAAAATTAATATAATGAATCCAATAAAAATGGTAATTTGAATAATAATATCATACCATTTTAATTTTGCTTGATAAATAAAAGTTCTTTCTGGATATAATCTAAAAGCTCGAAGTTCTAATGAAATAGAACGATACTTAACTTCTGAGATCGCTCTGGCAATAACCGGGAATACAAGTGCTAAGAAAATCTTGAAACGCTTGTGTAATGGAGACGTTGATATTTCGATTCCACGTAGATTTAGAGCTTCTCTACTGGTTATGAATTGTTTGTGGAAGATCGGAATAAAATGAATAACCGAAGCGACTAGAAACGAAATTTCATACGGGATCTTCCAACTACGAAAGGCGAGAATATAATCATAATAAGGAATATCCAGAAGCAGACCTGCAATCATAACGATCAACATAAGGCGTAGGGAAGAGGAAACTCCATAATTTATTCCTAAACTTGTAATCTTGATTATTCCAAATTGCCAAATAATTTCTCCACCATGCCGGAATAATATCTGGAATACCATAAGTGATATAACAACTCTCAAGATCATTTTCATTCTATGCATTAATCGGGCAAATTTGTGCTTTGAGGGTTGAATTACCAGTAGTAGGAAAATCGAGAAGAAAATTAATGAAATTTGCATGAATATTGTATTATAGATTACAGAAAGAGTGGTAATTGTAGAAACTAAAATTATTATTGTGCGGAGGTTTAAAAGTGTTGATGAATCCATATTTTTATGTTTTCTGTATGTATTCTTCAAAATTCTCTCGCAATTTGTTCAATATCTTCATTCTGAATAAAATAACTTTTATCAATAAGATTCAGAAATTTATCTTCTTTGTGAGATATAATAAGACAACCTTTTCCCAAAGCTTTACGTTCTTCTAATATCTCAATAAATATTCTAATTAGTGTATTATCTAGTCCTGATATCGGTTCATCAAGGATCCAGTATTTATCATAGTTAATTAGAAGTGCAGCTAATCCAATTCGCTTTACTTGTCCGCCACTCAATTCCCAGGATGGCTTATTTTTAAGATCATTTATTTTTAACCTTTTCATGACTCTTCCTCTGAGTTCAGAAGACGATTCATTATAATGTTTATCAAAACCGTGCTGCCATAATGTGAGATCCTCCTCAGGAGTAGCGGCAACAATATTAGATAATGGTTCTTGTTTAAGATATATAATCGATTTTGCACGTTCAATAAAAGAAAATGGTTTGAGATCTAAATCGTTAATATGGATTGAACCAGTATATCCTTTTTCCAAACCGCTGAGAATGCGGCAAAGTGTTGTCTTCCCCGATCCATTTGCTCCTTTTAGAAATGTGATCTCATTAAATGGAAGCTCAAGTGAAGCATTTGTAAAAATAGGATTTTCAAGTTGGTATGCAAATGACAGATCTTTAATTTTAATGCACTTCATTAAGTTCTTCCATTTCAATTGTTTTATTTGCGAATTGAGCAATATCATTTGTATGACCTGCAAGAAATATTATTTTCCCATTATCAGCTAGAGTTTTGATCTCATCTGAGATTAGTTTTATATATTTTTGTGAAAGTCCGGCAAATGGTTCGTCCAATAAATATACATTGGGTGAAAGTGTAAGGATAGATGCAAGTGTAACCAATTTTTTCTGCCCAAACGAAAGAGAAGCTGTTTCTTTATGTCGCAGGTCTTCAATATCTAATTTGGCAAGAACGTTATCAATTCGTCTGATTATATCATTTGCAGGAACTTTT
>JAYEKK010000065.1:0-4357 GCA_034660955.1 Candidatus Cloacimonadota bacterium
TAACTGAGATCTGATTATGTCTATTTTCTATAAAATCGGAATTGGTATTCATTAAACGAATTTGAGATAATGCCATCAGATTAAAACTTAACAGAAACACTAACAATAATATTAAAACTCTCATTTTCTCCTCCTTGTTTATCTAGCAGAATCAATATGCATAAGTTGTGCCAAATTTGTTTAGGGGAGAGAACAGATTGAAAGATAAAGAGTTATGTAGGATGAGTTGTTTGGGCTGAAGTAATAAATTTGATGATTATGATAAATCTGATTAATTCAGTTTATCAAAATGATAATATATAAATCTACTAACGGTGGCAATATGAAAATGTTGGGCTTTTAAAAAACTTACTTATCATGTTACTACACCGTTTGTTAAATGTTATGTTACTCAAATATACTATTTTCTGCCCAATTTTTTATATTGCGTGTTATGGGCTGGTGTTCTACTCGTCTTTTGGTCTATAATTCTCAAAATACACTTTGTTGTAATATACTTCAATTAGTTTCCAAATAAATGCTTTTTTGTCAAAGTCTGAATAATCTATTTGTTCATATTCTTTCTTGAATAACTGAACTCCATACCAAATTCTTTCAAATTCTCTTTCACCCTTTTTTCTATGCGAAATTATTTTACCACTTATTTGCTTTTCTGTCATATTGTTGATTATAACAGGGGCTATAAAATAAACATTTACTTCTTCAAATATTCTAGCCTCAGAATTTCCAAATCCTAATGTGTCCGTACTCTCAAATATTCTAAGCAGTTTTGTTTTTGTAAGATTATTTTGTTTTAAAAAATTATTCGCCTTTTTTGTATAAGAATGATCATTTTCAATAAACTCTAATAAGTAATTGCCAATATTTGTAACCTTGTGGCTAAGTTCGTGAGTTATTATCCAAAATCCTCTATCAATTCCTTTCCGTCCCTCGTTAATCATAAACTCAGAAAATACTCCATCTCCATTTGCTCCTCCGTGTGATGAGATATCTGTATGCGAAAAACATATATAAACTGGATATTTTGAAAAATCAACTTTTGGTGTCCATAGGGTCAAATATGTGTCAATGTCAGAAAATGTTTTTTCAATTTTTGATGAATACTTTTTAATCTGGGGTTCAAAAGATAACAATTTAGAATATTCTTCTTTTAATAGTTTTTCGAGAGTATTATGTTCGTTTTTTCTATTTGAGAAATATTCAATTACAGATTTTAATTCACAGTATTCTTTCGATGTTGAACCATCAATCGTAAATTCATTATAAGCCCAATTGAATAAATTTATTTCTTCTTCCCAACCTAGTTTTTCTCTTACTATTGAATAATTATTCAGCATTTCATTGTCTTGTTCAGTCAAGTCAAAATGTTTTTTGTAAAATGCAAGTGCATCATTTCCGGTATATTCTGACCACTGACTTAAATAATCAACAAAGTGAAATAGGTTCGCATTATAATCAAACCTAATATCCAATTTCGTTTGTTCTGTTGCTTGTGTAGAACATCCAAATGTAAATAATATTAGTATCAGAAGATAGATATGTTTTATATTAGATTTCATATTTGCACAGTCTTTTATTTCACTTGCCCAAAACGTGTGTGTAACACCTATTGTTGTTATACCTCTTATCTGGTGGGATAATAACAATTGCGTATATTTTTCTTTTATCATTTCTTAATCTCCCAAAATATGTTTTTATAAAAAAGTTACATTCACTTTTAAGTCTATAAATTATTAATAGCTGTCACACTTCATTTAACTCTTTAAGGCATAACATAATGCTGTTGTTAGTTTTAAAATATCTTCATTTGTTCTATCGAGTAGTCGTGAAAGTTTACGTGAAATTTCAAGCAGCATTTTAAAACCAATTTCCGGATTCGATTTACAGATACCTATAAAATCTTTGTGATTAATCGTATAAAGAATGCATTCCGTTTTAGCTTTGCAAGTTGCAGTACTTTTTTGTAAGCCAAGTAATCCAATTTCTCCAAAAAATGCGTGATCATCAGCAATAAGCGAAATAAATGTTTTGTCAATTTTCTCCTGATCATCTATCATTGTCATTTTTTTAGAAATCACAACTTCACCTTTATATAAAATGAAAAGCTTATCATTTTCTTTATTTTCTTCAATTAGGAATTCGCTTTCTTTATATTTTACTGTTTTAAGTTTGGAAGAGAAAGTTTTTAATTCCATAGCAGTTAATTCTTTAACCAGGTCTACTTTTTTAAGAAACGCAAGATCCATAAAATCTCCTACAATACAATTGCTTTGTCTGTATCTTGAATTATATAATCATATTCAGGTTTAAGTTTCACTCTATTTTTTGCTTTATCAGTTTCGAATTTTTTTCCTGATTGTTCAAATTGACTTTTAATGAATTGATCAATTGAAGATGAATCATCTGAGATGATCTCCTCAATTGAGACCTCAGGCAGAACTGATACAATACCTAATACAATTAGATTACGTTCTTCTCTGAGGAATTTTGAAAGCTCTTCAAATGGTTTATTTACAAACGCAGAAGGAACAAGGATCTCTTTGAATCCTTTTCCATCAGCAGATTTCAATACTTCCTGAATAAAATCAGGTATAGCAGGATTAATAGTTGAATTCCCTAGGAGATTTCCACCTAGATTGTCATAAATAACGACATTAGAAATCTTCTCTCTTCGAATATTAGGAAGGTATTTTTCATCGTGGAGCTGTATACTGATCTTTCCTTTTAACTTCATGTAAGCAATATTATGAGCGGCAATAATTGTACGTTCATCGGAAGGTATAGAATTCGCTTTGCTTTCGTCAAAAAGAAGGATGATGTGTTTGGCATCTTTAATGTTTGCCTTCAGCAGTATCTCCTGATTTGTGAAGTCTCCTATTATAAATTTTATCTGTAGATCGGGATAATGGTTCTGAAGAGATGAAAAACCACCTTCATCCAATTCGTTTACCAGTACTATATTAGGGATTTCTGAGGGGTCTAATCTGCTGATATAATCAAGTATTTTCTTTGTACTATTATTCCATCCGCAGATCAATATATGATTTTTCTCTGTTATTTTATTCAAACCTTTTCTCTCCTTTATTTTTTTATCAATAAAACTACTGGCAATAAACGCTGTAAAAATAGAAAATATCGTAAAACCAAGAAAAATAAAAATAATACCAATAATGCGACCCCAAAATGTAATGGGAACTAAATCACCATAACCTACAGTAGTTATAGTAACAAGTGACCACCAAATCGCATCGAAGAAATCTTTGATCATACTATTGGAATTGTTGAACTCAGCTGCCAAAACAGCAATCGCGCCGACAAGCACAACAAGGCATATCATAATAACATTCTTCAGTAACTGAAGTATGTGCCTGTTTTTATTCAAACTTCTATAGATCTTTCTTTTTAGTTTCACATAGCCTCTAACTTATTGATTACTATTAAATTCTGGTTACTAACGTAAATATCATTAATTTTTTTGCAAGTATTTTATTTGACAAAGTATTTGAGAAACAGTTTTTTATGTACTAAGATTAAAAGAGGTTCAAAGATGGATGTGATAATTACAGAGCGAGAATCATTGAAAGTTGTTGGAATGAAAATTCACACAAGTATAGAAGAGAATCGCATTCCTCAACTGTGGAAGGATTTTATTGATAGAATGAATGAACTGGATGAAGTTGCAGTTCCAGATTGCTCTCTTGGTATTTGTTTAAATGAAACTAATATGGCATTTGAAGAGGATTCTATGTTTTACTACCTAGCTTGCAGGGTTGTTAAAGATGATAGTGTTATTCCAATAGGAATGGAATATCGTGAAATACCTGCGCAACTTGTGGCTGTTTTCACTCATTCAGGCTCATTGGAAACGCTTAGTGAAACCTATAATTATATCTATGATAAATGGCTTCCCGAAAGTGAATATAAATTAAATGATGCTGACGAGATCGAATGGTATGATTCACGTTTCAAATTCGGAAAGAAAGATTCTCAGATGGATATTCATATTCCAATTACTAAGAAGGATGAAGAAGACGGCATTAATGATGGATTATTTTTTGCTAATGAGGATTAGTTAAACCAGATTGAAAAGGAGAGCAAAATGATTATTATTGAAGTAAAGAAAAACAAGTTTGTAAATATCGACAATGTGTTTAAAATGGATATCATTCGGAAAGATGATAATAATAAAGTCTATTGGAGATTTTATGCTACTGATGAAACATTCTGTTCGAGTAGAGAATTCTCTGATGAACAGGAAGCTCATTCCTGGCTTTCAATGCAGATCGCTCGTGCACAAGGCTCAGGGGAGATAATTTCTTTATAAGCTCTTAACATGCTTAATGATAATAGATTAAGT
>JAYEKK010000066.1:0-4333 GCA_034660955.1 Candidatus Cloacimonadota bacterium
TTTAATAGAATAATTCACTATAACACTAGAACTACTTCTTTGCTCTAAACTAAAACCGGCATGTCCCCAAGCATCTGTGTAATTTACAGTTTGCGCAGGTGTCGCCAACAGCGTAGATGCTAAAACAGCTACAATAAATTGAATTATCAACATTCGCTTTTTCATACAATTCTCCTTTTTTATTGAGATCTATTTCAATAATATTATCTTTTTCATACTTATATAATCTATACCTTCCTGATTGGTATCCATTTTGATGAAATAAATACCGCTGGAGACCTGTTTTTCCTGTTCATCACCTCCTTTCCATGCAACCTGATGATAACCGGCATCAAGTTGCTCATTAACCAGAGTTAGTACTTTCTGACCTTTAATATTAAAAACCGAGATATTAACATTGGCTTCCAAATGCAAACTAAAGTCAATAGTTGTTTCGGGATTGAATGGATTGGGGAATATCTTTGTAAGCTCTGTTACAATAGGTATAAGATTCAACCCCGCATCAGTATGATCAATGATAACCTCAGCAGGATCAGATTCATATCCCCCATCATACAATACAGTTACTCCATAAGTGTAACTCCCAGATTGCATAGCTTGATCAGTATATGTAGTTTCTGTAGTCGTAGCGATCTCTGTTCCATCACAATAGATCTTATATTCTACAATTCCTCGTACCGATGTTGGAAGATCCCAAGTTAGAATAATATCGTCTCCAGTGCTTTCTGCAACTAGATTTTCCGGAGGATTCAAGGTTATTGTTACTGTTATTTCAGCAGCTTCAGATTCACCTTCATCATAAACTGCTGTAACTTCTAAGTAATAGTCACCTGGTGCAAAAGGTCCTGTAAATTCATAGGGAGAATTGGTAACATATTCCACAAAGACTTCATCGAAATATACGTTGTAACCCAAAAGGTCTCTATTTATTTGTTTGGAACGAATTGCAGCGTCCCAGGAAATAATTATCGAAGAATTATAATCGATGATCTCAGCTGTCAGGTTCGTGGGTGGATCAAGTGTTGGCTCAATGCTTATCGGTGGAAAAACAATATAATCTATCCAGCCGCAGTCTGAACCGCCTACAACAGCTTGATCTTTTGTATATTCCCATTTAAAGGTATGGTTCCCTGCGGTTACAGGATATATCTCTTCCGTCCAGTCGCTTGTTCCACTCCATGAGCCCATTTGCGTATTATCTATATAAAAACGTAAAAAATCATAATTGTATTCGGACGATACTTTTTTATAGAAACTCAAATCACCTGCTGACAGGACATTAACTTCCAAATAAAGTGATGATGTCTGATTATGACCTATGCTACCGGACCGAGCGCAATAATTGCCTTCATATGCTCCGGTAGTGGTAATCCAATTTGCATTTCCACCGAACTGCCATTCAAAGCTCTCGAAATTATTATTTTCAAAATCTTCAATCATAATGCCAACAACACATGAAATTCCGAAATTAGTATTATATGCACCGGCATTGGCTTCAATTGCCAGATCAAATAAGAGAAGTTCTCCAATTGGAGTAGATATATCAACAGTGAAAGTGAAGATACCGGAAACTTCCTGTCCGGCTGCCAGATCACCAAAATAAATATCACCATTGTTCATTGTTATATAAGGAGATGTAGTAGATAATAGTCCATCTACATCTTCAGCAAGTTGACTACCGTTATTGCGAATTGTTACAAGCATATCTATTGTTTCACCTGGATCGATAAAGCCATTATTATTACCGATCATTTCATCTATTTCATATCCTAAAAAGGCAATATAAACACCTTGGACTTGTTCCAAAGCTTCAACTGCATCCAGATCGAAACCGGCATTTGGTGCAGTTTGAACACCATCTCCATCATCTACTATCTTCACAAACTGAGCATCTATCAAATTACCATTAGCTAAATCAAATTCAGTTGTACCATTTCCTGTTCCCAGCGAATGCCAGGGTCCGTCTATATTTTCACTTGCAAAACATGTATATCCTTCTGCTGAAGTGTCTCCTTCGTAAATCATGATATCATTTCCCGGTCCATCAGGAATTGGGTATTGCATATCTACTACTACCCAACCATCTTTTCCAATAGAATAATTTCTGCTGTCAGGAGCTCCAATTACGCCTGGTGTATCACCTTCATCTGCTGTATTATTATCAGGAATTCGACTGCTGCAAATCTTATAAGCAAACTGACCATCCTGCGGTGTAAGTTGAAAATTTGTTACTGACGAATTATTGGCGGTAACCGTTACATTTGTGATCGTTTGAGTTTCATAACCATTTGCTACAATAGTAATATCATAAGTACCGGGTAATACGTATTTGTGATAATCACCAACTGCAGGATCGGTGTAACAAGGAAAATAATCATCTATAAAAACTGCTGCTGTGATCGCGTCACCGGTGTTTGCGTCTGTTACAACACCTTCCAAACCATATCCGGAATATTCTATCATACTTAGCATGGCTGGTACATTTATTTGATAATAATATTGAATTTGTGAAGTTGAAGGATGTTTATTATAAGAAATTTCCATCGACCAACTGATAGCTCCCATCATACCGTAATTTGTATCTTTTGTGCTGCCGTTAATTGGATACATTCCCGTACAGCCTTGACCATACTCCATGTTAGCATAACCTGAGGAGGAGGAATATTCACCGGCAAGCTGCAGTATATGATCAAAATCTGGACATTGATCTGCTCGGTAACTCCAAGGACAAGATATATATTCTGTACCGCTGTGATAAGTAGTATGTACAACAAATTGACGATTATAATGGCAATCTCTTAGTGCCTTAGATTCAATTTGAGAAAATGCACCGGTACTATTTCCCCAGCCATCCCACATATATCCTGAATCGCGATTCAAATCTACACCATTTGCATTATAACGATTATCCGCTACACGACCATCAGGATTGACCATATAATAAATCCAGATTTCACGGCTATCTATTAGCTCAGTAATATATGGATCTGTGCCATAATCACGACATAGATCACGAGCAAAACGAATACAATTTTCTGCAGCTCCTACCTCGTCACCGTGAATTCCACCATCGAACATCACTTCCGCCTCGTTTTCGTCCAATGATACATTATCGGATATCTTTAATGCGCCAAGTTCTCTGCCTTGAACGGATGTTCCAAAAAGGTGCTTTTCACAAATACTAGGGAAAGCTGTAACAAGACTGTCTGCAAGAGCTACTATTTCCGCATAAGTATGATAAGCTTCTCGTGTATTATCCATTGAAGTCCAGAAATTTTCAGCAAAAGCTTTTACATCTTCTCTTTCGATCCTGTATTTTAGACCTGTAGATTTCAAAGCTTCAAATTCGGAAGGAATTACGTAGATCAGAGCTTCACCATTAGGATAAATATCACCTCTAGGCTGTAAATCAATTAATTTTCCAAGTTCGAAGTCGTTATTATAAAATACACGAACTTCCTTTTCATTATCTCTCCAGGCAAAAACAGAGCTGATAAGAATTATACAAAACAATAATGTAAAAAGCAATTTTTTCATTAAATTTCCTCCATATATTATAAATTCTTATTAACACAAAATTTATGCAATAATTATTCCATAAGTTATTAATAAATTACTAATTCATGTTTTCCTTTTGACATAAAAATCTATCTTAAGAAAATTAGCGACAAGAAAATTTTAGAGGTTTTTGATGAATTATATTATCATCGGGAAAGGTTATATCTCCGAACTTGTAACGCAAATAAATGTAACTGTAAATATTTTATCTGAAAATGAATTTAAGGATTCAAATTTGACCATAAAAACCGATGATATAGTTTATGCTCCCACCGAAAGCGCACTTGAAATTATTCTTGAGAGATCTGAAGATTCAGTTTTTACAAATGCAGTTAATATGTTAAAAGATAAATATAAATTCCGTGAGTTGATGAGTAATTTATACCCTGATTTTTTCTTTGCTAAAACCACGATAAACGAATTGGAAACAATTGAATTAGATCGAAGTAAAAAATACATTGTAAAACCAACCAAAGGTTTTTTTGGAACTGCGGTAAAAGTTCTGAACAAAAAAACCAATATTTCAGAGATAACAAAAGAGATACGTAATGAATTGGCAGAAAACTCTCGCTATTTTTCGGAAAGTGTATTATCTAAAAATGAATTGATAATCGAGCAATTCGTAGAAGGTGAAGAATATGCTGTGGACATGTATTTCAATGAAAACGGTAAACCTGAAATCATGAATATTTATCATCATCCATTGCCCGAAAAAATTGCATATTTCAATGTCCTCTATTATACTAATCACCAGATATTTGATAAACTTTATGAT
>JAYEKK010000067.1:0-2200 GCA_034660955.1 Candidatus Cloacimonadota bacterium
AAACGGTTTGCCAAAGCAATTATTTCTGGATTCCTTATATGTATTCTCCCAAATGGTGTTTTGCAATACAGGTTAATTGCTAAAATTAACTCGTTTCTCGTCCATGGTTTTCTTGGTGTTCTACTCATAATGTTTTTTGTCGCATACTAAGAGAATTCATACCATTCATTAAGGTGCGCTATCCTAAATTGCTCTATCAATTTTTCTGCAGCAATATTCATGGTTGGGTCTTCCTGTGTAGCTTCTAACTTTTCAAGTTCATGCCAGATATGGTCATCTTCTGTCCATTCATTTGGTTGAAAATCAAGCATACCGACTTTCGAGGGGATAAACAACAATCTGTCTTTCAGAAAAGGAGTTAGATGATCAATGAATAAATCTCCTGCTACAATAGTATCGTTAAAACTCTTGTGATTGCAGGCATCACGATAGAGATAACTAATCCGTGTATTCATATCAAATTTTCCTATGCTGCCTTAAATGTCTCCCATGTTCCCGGACCAAGGGTATGGTCTTTAACATTTTTATTTATAATGGAGGTAAAATTTCAGGAAATTCGTGCTTTTTATGTTTAAGGGGAAGGATGTCTTCGTAATCATCAACTTCTCTGACTATATCAAGATCACCTTCTTCCTCAAAAATGCGTTTGGCTCCTATATAATTTGAAGGCGTATCCAGACTGATAATAAAATCACGGGGAAACAGATCGTCTTCAATAAGCATGTCATCATCGCTCTCAGGGTCGATGAATATATTTGCAAAAGGTGTGGCGGTATAACCCAGATAAGAGCTTTGTTCGAACAAACCTAAAAGCTGTCGAATCCGCCTGTTCGTAGCAGTAGGATCTTCGTCTTCTCTACTGGTATTAACAGATGCATGATCTGCCTCGTCGTCAATCAAAAGCATGGGGAAACTGTTTAGTTCATAATTGTTGTTTTTCAGCCAATCAATCAGGTTTCTTAGAATTGAGACATTTTTCTTAAGTACCAAAATGACAGGTTCATTAAAATGACTGATTTGCGTTCGGAGTTGTGTCGCAATATTTCTGTCAAAATCCTGAGTGCTGGTAGTCAATGGTACCGGTGAGCGCCAAGTTACAGGGTCATAAAATTTTCCGACACCAATCAATTTTTCTCCCAGAGTTGTTGCTTCAAGTTGCCGGGAACTGTCTAATCCGACAAATCCTTCATCAATACGTTCCTGTGTCTGGTTCCTGAGCCCATTTAACAACCCTGCCAGCACAATGATAACTTTATAACCGGCATCTGCCGCCTTAGATATGACACCAAGATAATTTGCTGTTTTCCCTGACTGAACATGCCCGACACAAAGGCCTTTTCTCTTCCACCCTCCTTCCTTCTTTGGATTTTCAAGGTGATCTAGGATCTTATCAGTATCAATATCCAGAACATTTATGACTTCACGGCTGAATTTTTTATCCGGAAGAAGTCGTTTGTACCGTTCCCAGTAGTACCAGTTGATATCTTTACGGGCATCATCAAGCCATGGAGTATACCCTTCTGCTGAAAGCAGATTTCCAACTTCCATGCTGATGTCAAAACGAGCCTCCAACCTTCTGGTGATATTAAGAATATCCTGCTCTGAAACTGTTTCAGCAGGTTGCTGTAATGCAGCAGCCGATTTCACGGCCTTTATAATCGTATCTCTGTCAGCAGAACCACCGCCAAGCAGAATTGCAACAGAGTCTTCGATTCTCTCCAGAATTGCAGCATTGTCATTCATTTTTCCATTAATATCATTCATGCATTAGTCCCTTCTGTTGCAGCAGTTTTTTAATCTCTTCTGGATAAGAAGCAAAAGGATCAATAGAAATCAGGCGTTCTGGTATCTCTGATTCAGGAATTTTGCTATTAATCATCTGACTTATAAAGCTATCAAGAAGAGCGGAAATCTGCTCTTCTTGTAATGCTGGCTTGCTTAAAGCTTCAGGTTTTTTTGCCACGTCGCTGTAGAACAGTTCCGTCGGAAAACTGCTTTCGAGCATAAAAACCAGATCGTTAAATCCCTGTTGTTCTTCTGACTGCAGATAGTTCTGAACTTGTAATATTAAAGGATGCTCCCGATTGATCTCATAAATTATTTTCCCCGCAGCCGCAGTTCTCGTCCATCCAGGGACTTTTACGGTATCTGCCAGCTTTTTCCCTCTCTGGCGATAAACTTTTTGCCCAGATACAGCAAT
>JAYEKK010000067.1:2210-4308 GCA_034660955.1 Candidatus Cloacimonadota bacterium
GGGAGGTGATGCATGTGATTTTTTTACATCAATCTTCCAGAGATGGTCCAAAGAGTTAGGAATATCAATCTGAACACGTAATAATTTTGTCAATTCCTCCTTTTTAATAAGGCGAAACCATGTTCCTTTGATAATAAGCCTGCGGTTTCTATAGACATAAAACCCCTGATTCTGCAGGTAACCACCTGCACCAGAATACTTTTCATATTCATCACGTGAGATCTTATTATAGTGTGGTAGCACATAAGGCTGGACTTTGACAGATTGTCCTTCTACATGTATGGATTGTTCGGGTAATTCCTGTGTGGCTGGATGTAAAGGATTAAAAGGATTGAATGCAACAAGATGATCATTATTCAACGAAATATTAATTCTTTTTTTCCCTCTGCTGGGTAATAGAAAACGGTGAAAAATCATTTCAAGATGTTTTCGTGTACGCTCAACAAGTGAATTTATTTTTTTTTCCAACCCGTCATAACGATCCAGCTTTCTCCATAAAACAATAGTGCCTCTGTGATGGATAAAAGGTAACAGGTTTGCGATGTGTTTATTTTGCTGCATCTCTGGATCTACAAGTACTTTTAATCTCCAGCCACTGGCGGGATCTTCTTTAATCAAGTCCAGATCCCACTCTCTGCATGACAACATCCCTGACTTACTGCTGACTAGCGTCAGTTGACGACATTGAGAAAAAGAGGCTGTTTTCAAGCCAAGCCCGAACCTTCCGAGGTCATTATGATTTCGTTCTTCTAGGGGACTTTTGCTCCCAAGCCTCATTGCATCGGTCAGTTCAGCAGAGGTCATGCCGTGGCCATCGTCTGAAACAGCAATCCAGGGATTTCCATCATTCCACGCAAAATTGACGTGGATATTTTTTGCTTCGGCTGTAATAGAATTATCAATCACATCAGCAATGGCTGATTCCATTGAATAACCGATATCACGGAGAGATTGAACAAGAGCTGAAGGAGACGGCTGAATATTTAAGAAATTACCACTCATTTACATTTCCCAACAATCTTCATTGATAGTATGCGGTAAGATCATTTTTTTGAAAAACGTAAAAAACCGTGAAGGTCTGTTAAGGAACAGTCAAACTAAATCCAAAACATCCGCACCTTTTTTAAAACCATATCTCACCACCAATACAACATTTTCTGCCACACGGTCAATCATTTCTCTCCTTTTCCGTCCCCACATTTCCATTTTGAATAAACTAACCTCCACACAAGTAAGAGGAAGAACAATTCCCTGGCTGTTTTATCTGGTCCCGCAATCGGAATAAACTGACCTCATTATAGATAGAAGGAAAGTTTTTGAAATGGTCTTTACTGGCCGGGAATAAATTGACCTGTCTAATAGATAAGAAGGGCGTATGCCCTCAAAATAAATTTAAGGAGGATTTAAGTATGAATAAGCAGAAATACAACACTGTAAGCATCGGGGAGGCCGCAAGGCTCACAGGTGCCAGTATCAAACAGATCCGATTCTGGGGGGATAGAGGACTTATCCCGGAGCCTGAACGTGTGGTTTGCGGAAAACGTGCTTACCGCCAGTTTACCCAAAAGGATCTGGATTTCATCAAGACCGTAAAAGGATTCTTGGATAAAGGCTTCACTCTGCAAGCCGCAGCCCAAAAGGCAGCAGAGAATTTCAAGAAAGGAGGAAACTAATATGCGAAAAAAGAACAAAAAATCAACTGATCTGAAAATGTGTCCATTCTTTGACCAGATGTGCAAAGGCAGCGACTGCATGATTTTTCATGAACAATTTGAAAGATGTGGCATTGAACTTTTGACATGGAATCTATTCCCAGAGTGAGGCAGATCTTGCTTTTTGTAACATGCTGGCCTTTTGGACAGACAATGACCCCGATTGGATAGATCGTCTTTTCAGGCAGTCAGGCTTGTACCGCAGTAAATGGGATAAAAAGCACGGCAGTGCCGGAAATGGAGAGCTCTCCATTTCCGTCATTATGTTGAGTGGTATAAAATGGTGAGTGACGACAGTAAACCAGCCAAACAAGCGAATCGCTTATCGATTCACTCACCATTTTATCATTAACGGCCGAGTGAAATAAGGAAGTCCATCAGGTTTT
>JAYEKK010000068.1:0-4266 GCA_034660955.1 Candidatus Cloacimonadota bacterium
GAATGAGGAATTAGAACGAGTAATTTTAGGATTAGCTTCACCTAAAACTTATAAAGGTAATGTTAACGATTTAGAACTGGTTCTTGCAAGTTTGAACGAAGTATTAAATCCTGAAGGATACGAAGTCGAAATTGTTGGGGTAAAGCCTGTCATAAAAAAGATAGAACCGCGTTTATCACGCTCTCTGAACCCACCCTCCAATTCATCAGTATTAACTAACCCCATTGATTCTAAACTTGTATTTGTAATTATTTCCTTTCAAGACGATATGAACCCTGTTTTTGATGGCATAAAGGCTGCGGGAGATACTTTTGGATTAAATGTAAAAAGAGTGAAGGATGTTATAGGTGACTATAAAATCACCGATCAGGTTATTCAAATGATTAATTCAGCAAACTTCATTGTTACTGATTTAACGCATGAGCGCCCCAACATATACTTTGAACTTGGTTATGCACGAGGTCTAGGAAAAACAGTAATTACAATAGCTCGAAAAGGGACTAATGTTCATTTCGATGTAAAGGATTGGAATTATATCGAATATACTGACTCGCGCGTTCTTGAAGAAGACCTAAGAAAAAGGTTTGAACACGAACTTACCCAAACCGTGTCTTCATAAAGCAAAGGGCTGGCAGCTTACGCAATTCGTTATGTGTATAAGTGCAATTGAATCTGAGGGTATAGAAAATTTTCTGCAATGTAGTTGAAGATTAAAGGGGGCATCAATGGGGGCAATGAATAATTATCCCATAGACATTATCAAAAGAACGAAGGAAATACTTGAAGAAAATTATGATTTCTTTCAAGTAAAAGACAGAGAAGCAACTTTCCTATTGAATTGTCTGCTTGGATTAATAGTTACAATCTCAGAGAATGAGAAAAAAGAGAAAAAAGTTTTTAAGGGCAATATCGATAAAGATTTTCTTACTCTGGTCCCTGAAAAGGTTGGATTTATTGAAAGTAAGTCAGTCAAGGATTTAACCGATACTGGCGTGTCCGAATTGTGTTTACAAGTACGTCATAGGGAACATTTAAAAGGGCAAAGCCAATTTTGGTTTATTACGAAAATTCGTAATGGAATTGCACATCAAAATATAGAGGCGCTAAATGAGAATGACGATTTGGTTGGTATTCGATTATGGAACACTAATAATGCCTTTAAAAAGGATTTCGAGATAATTTTTACGATCGAAGAATTAAAGACCCTTTCGAATGCATTATCAGAAAAATACTTAAGTCAAGAAAACACATAATGTTTCGCACATGCCACGTGATACCAGCTATCTGAACTCAGATCGCCCAGCCGGCTGAATCGGAAGATTCAGCTGACACTGATTGACCAAATGAAATGTGGATGTGCTTGTTATGTCTATTTTTATTTATCATTTAATATAAACTCTTCAGTTGATGGACGATTTTTCCATATCTTGCCATCAGATTTATAATATTTTCTAAATGAAGTGTTATCTGTTTTTTTATATTCGATAATGTAAACTTGATTCGATTCAACTTTCATTGGATAATTGTTGTATGGTAAGACATCTCCTGTTTTTTTTGCATTTTTAAAATGTTCATAAGCATCGATGAGAAGCCAAAATGCTCTATATTCTAGTCCTTTAAAACCTTTCAAATCTCGCTTCCCAAAATATAAAGCATCGAAAACTATATCGTTAATTGTAATTTTGTCTTTTCGAATAGGTTCAATATCTTTTTCAAGTTCACTCAAATCTTCTGAATAAATTTGATTTATATAAATTTTATTTAGTTGATTAATCATAGATGGAACTGACTGACTAGTATCCATTGAGTTTATTCTTGTATGAGAAGCTCCATAAATACCCATGATATTTTCTGATTTAAGGTTATTGAATTCTCGGATAAAATTTGCTACCATCATTATCTCACGATAGGCACTATTATTCACGTGACTGTAATAGTATTCTCCTTGTTCAATATTCTCTTTTGCTAAAAAATATTCTTCAGTATCTTTTAAATTATGCTCTGATAAATATTCTAAGTAATATTTTCCCACTGTGTTATATTGGTGCCCGATATCGGTTCCATGGAAAATCGTTTCAGGATATTCATTTTTGATCTCTATAAAGAAATCTTTCATAAGGGGATTATGAAATAAAGATCCTTCCCATGATTCATAAACTGTATATAGTATTTGATCAGTTTCAGAATTCATCCAAATATTTAATAATTCTGCAGTATAATATGGTAATTCCAGAAACAAATGTTTAAAATTGTGTGTTTTATAAAAGGAATCCCAAATTTCTATTTCTTTATCTAGGATTGATTTAACAGCATGTTGCTCACCATATATATAGATTTTACTTTTGTTTTGTAATTTCTCCATTGATAAGCTTTTCTCAGTAGACATTTCTAAACCCTCAATTGATGAAAACAAAAAAATGAAAATTATAATGATCCAGGATTTTTTAGTTAAAATTTTCAAACTTGCTCTCCATTAATAAACTATTCATTTCTTGATAAATCCGAATCTTTTTTATATTTACCAGTCTCACAAGTATCTCATTTTAAAAATAGACATAATGTTCGAGCACGCTGCGGAATCGGCAGATTCCGCCCAGACAAACCAACCAAAGTTTGAATCGGAACGATTCAGGACAAAACAAACCACCCAGCCTGCCCGCTGACACGTTTGTTATGCACAAAATATTTATATAGTTTGATGCATGGAAGTAATAAGAAATACACACGCACTTTTACATTTTTGTGCAAGTTCTATATTTTTGTATTCATCGTAAATATAATTTTTTTCTACTCTCTGAAATACTGTTCCACAAAATTCTGATATTGCTGAAAATTCTTCTCCAGTTTGTGGTTCACCTCCAAATTCAAAGAAAGGTGAGTTGCTCAGTTTTTTATAAAGGTTCAAATATTCTTTAAAACGTTTGTCTTTTTTTTTAAAAAATTTATAGAATCGTTGTTCTCCAATTTCTGCTACCATTATTGAGTTTAAGTATTCCCAATAATCGTACACTACTTCTGGAGGGTATTGAAAATTAATAAATGACTGCATCATTATAAATTGACAGAATATTTCTTCTTCTTTTTTTTTTGGATTATCCCAGAATTTGTGAAAATACTCTTTTGTTTTATTGTGAGCTTCAATAATATTTTGGATTGGGTACAATTGTTTTTGAATATCATTACTTTTCATTCTTTCACTTCTCAAGAACTACTGACTCTGTATTGTGTATATCTATAAATAATCATGATATTCTTCTAGCAAAACCATGAAATCGTCTTCCCACTCATCTTCAACATCCTTTAACTCTCCAATAATACATTCTAATCTATTTATGGATGCTACAACAGCTGTTATATAAGGTATATAAATATTTGGATGAGTACTATTATGTCCATAAATTGTTTTTCTAGCCAATACAAACGGACCAATATCTACCCATTCTCCACTTTTGAATAATTTCCAATCTACTTCATACAAACTGAAACGATCCAATCTTACTGATAGATAGTTTTGTAGAATTTCTTCTGCAAAGCCCCAATCTTTTTTCTTTTTTTTATCATCAAGTTTAACAATTTTTAACAATTTGTTTGAATTAATACCAGCCTGATAAGCAAGTCTCAAAGTTAAAAATTGAGTAAATATCATCAATTCAACTGCATCGCAACCTTTAATTGACAATAATTCTTGCATCGCAGTATTATAACACATAGCATATATATCATGATTCATATGATCTCCTTCTAATGTTACTACAACCAAAATTCATAAACTGATTTACAATTACACCGCTTCTTACTACTGAATGTGCATAATGTTTTGAGTGTGCGGTGCTCTTCCTGCTAATCTTTCAATCTGAGCACTGACACTTTTGTTATGGGCATCCTTCATTTATCAATTACAAGAATACTTTTAAAAATAACAGAGAATCTTTCAATGTCAATCTTTTTACCTTTTATAAGATTTTCCAATAATTACTTTATCGAGATCAAGCACTTTGTCATCCTTTACTAAAATTTAATAAACATTGAAATCAGATTAGTTTCTTTAAATCATTTTCAATATGTTATAAATAAATTTTTATTATCAATTATTAAAAATTTGTAATTTACAGAAAATGCTAAATACTATTGAGTAATCTACTTATTAGAGAACAATATTTATAAAACACTTCTCCCTCCAAAACCAATTTGCTTCTCACCCTTATTAAAACTTGAATTAATCTCCAATTCACAATATTTCACTAAATCCGCTTGTAGCAGTCTTTG
>JAYEKK010000069.1:0-16381 GCA_034660955.1 Candidatus Cloacimonadota bacterium
CCAATTTACACGTTGTTTGAAAAAGTCATAAACCATATTTTTATTATTCTCAGATTTATCAAGTTTACTTTCTAATAATTTAAATGATATATCTATTAATTTGTGGATGTTTATCTCAAAACTGTTATTGGAAATTATCTGAACAACTCCATTGGCAGCACGTCTTAAAGCAAAAGGATCTTTTGATCCTGTGGGTATCATATCAACTCCGATAATTCCACAGATCGTATCAACTTTATCTGCAATTGCAAGTATCGCACCTTCTTTACCAATTGGTAAGCTATCATAATTACTTCGTGGCATATAGTGTGAAAAAATTGCAATTGCTACCTTAATATCCTCTTTAGATTTCAAAGCATATTCATAGCCTACCATACCTTGTAATTTAGTATATTCTTTTTCTCCAAGCATCAGGGTTACTAGATCTGCCTTACATAAATGGGCTGCACGTAAAGAATGTTTTTTTACATCACTATCAATATCCAATTCATCGCATAGAAATCCGATAAGTTTCTTTATTCGCTCGGTCTTTTCAAATAATGTTCCTAATTTTGATTGAAATATTACTTCTTTTAACTTTGGAACATAATATTCTAAAGAAATTTTGGTGTCTTCATTATAATAAAATGCAGCATCCGCAAGACGAGCATTTACAACCTTATTATTACCAAGTTTAATTAACTCTTTATATTTTGGATTTCCATTTCCAATTATGATAAATTTGTTAGTTAATTCTCCATTTTCATTTATCGGAAAGTACTTCTGATGTTCTGATAATGTTTGTATAATGACATTAGGAATATTATTGAATAATTCTAAATATTTTATGTCAAATTCAGATAGAATGGGCGTAGGGTATTCAACCAAATCGGTAACTATATTAATTAAATTATCTTTATCATCAACATAGTCTAATTTATCATGATATTTATTCTGTATACTATTGAGAATTTCTTCAATACCAACCTGAATTAGCTTAAATCTTTTCCCCCGATCTGGAATCACAAATACGCTTTCCAGTTTCTCTTCATATTCATCAATTGAATTAATCTCAGCTGGATTATCCAATTTTTGAAATCGGTTACCAAAAGTTATATTTCCAGATTTGATATTTCCAAATTCTAGCTCTATAATTTCATTTCCAAATAAGACAAGCAGCCAGCGGATTGGGCGGGCAAAAGTGAGTTTTGAACTTCCCCATTTCATTGATTTTTGAAACTTAATTTCAGCAATTGCATCTTTTATCAAACCTATCAGGATGGTGGTTGCAGGTTTACCTTTTATCTCTTTTCTAATTGCTATTTTATCACCTTTTGGTGTCTGTTTAATAATGATATCTTTCTGTTCTGCTCCAGCTCCACGCAAAAATCCTAAAGCTGCATTTGTTAAATTCCCATCTATATCATAAGCTATCTCTTTTGTTGGACCTGTACGTTCGATAACTTCATCTTTTTGTTGTGTTTGAAGTGATAATATCTTAATTGCAAGACGTCGTGGTGTAGAGAAAATCTGTAACTTATTATAATCAAGATTTGCTTTCTTTAAATTTGACTCGAAATGATCTTTGATAGTCTTGATAGCTCCAGCGATATATGCAGCAGGAATTTCTTCCACACCAATCTCAAATAAAAAATCCTTTTTATCCATTAATTCCTCATAAAATAATTTTGGTCACATTTTTAAACTGAATTTTGCTGTCTAATATTTTTTGGAATAGAATTGATTTTTTCCAAATCAAAGAGAAGTTATATAATTTTGATTTATCTTGCACTGTATTTGTTCTTTTATTTCATCAAAAAAGATATTTTACTGAAATCTGATTTACAAATCCCAGATCACCATACGAAACTATTGCATAATCCATTTTTAAATTATATTTACTAAGATCAAACCCTGTTCCAAAAGATATCCCGGACAGAAAATCATTATCTCCACCGGTAGCCCAATCGGATGCATTAGTTTTATAACCTGCTCTTAGGGTTAAAATTGGATGTACTTGATATTCCAAACCAAACCGTCCAAAAATATCATTATCTAAAGGTTTATAAATATCAACGGTAGCATATAATTTTTCTTTTGGATTATAATTAAAGCCAACGGTTAATGTTGTGGGCATAATCTCTTCGTATTCATCATCTGTATAATATGTTAATTGTTTCCCTATATTCCTTATAGAGATACCAACTTTTAGATTTTCATTTGTTGATTGATGCATGATACCAGCATCAAATACAACTGCCGAAGCTGAGTTATTATCGAGTGATTCCTGAATGAATTTTACATTTATCCCGACATCCAGCATAGCAAATATAAACCTTGCAGCACTGATTCCAAAGATGAAATCAGACATTCCAAAAGTACCATCAATCCCTGCATACTGTCCCATCTCATCAGCAATTGTACGATCTTCAGTAGCAGAAAGTCCCTTGGCAAAAACAGCAAAAGAAGTTTTGTCATTAACTGGATATGCATAAACAGCAGAACCGCAATTTATTCCTTCAAGATAACTCATATAAGTAATAGAAGCCTGAGGTGAATCAATTTGAACAAGCCCAGCAGGATTGAAGAAAACTGCATCTGCATCGTTGGAAAGCCCGGTATAAGCATTTCCCATTGCAGCAGCTCTGGCAGAATAATTAACTTTTAAAAAGGTAAAGCCGCTTGTCCCTGCATTTTCATTTTCTGCAGCCAAAAAAACCGATAACATTACTATCATTATCAAAATCAATTTTTTTTTCATATTTTAATCCCCTCAAGAATTTTAAAAATATCATTTTTTGTTTTTGCATTAATAAGCTTTTCCCGATTTTCATCAATTCTGAGAAAGTTTGAAATTCCACTCAGAACTTTCATATATTCATTCTTTTTATTCTCGGGAACGGCTATCATAAAGATCACTTTTACATCTTCGCCGTCAACCGAGTTGAACTCAAGTTCATTGTCAAGTACATAAACGGCAATATGTATTTCTTTAACCAAATTTGAACGTGCATGTGGTATGGCCACATTTCTTCCGATACCTGTAGTCATTAAATTTTCACGTTCCATTATTACTTTAAAAAAATCATCTACAGAAACAATTACTCCATTTTGATATAAAAATTTGACCATATCTTCAAGACAACTTTTCTTATCAAGTGCATAATAATCCTGAACTATCAAATCACACGAAAATATCCCCATACAATAACCTTCTATACACATAACCACTTTTAAAACTCATCCATTTATTTACTTGACTTTAAATAGTCAATTTTTTTTTGTGATGCTCTAAAATGGATAATGGAGAGGAATTTAATTATGGATCACAGAATTATTAGTAAAAAAACAATTGTCACTTTAGTCGCAGTATTTATCTTTATATCTTTATTTGCCGCAACAGAAATCGCAGATTCTACAGTTGTAGCCGTTTACAAAGGCGGGACAATCACAATGGGAGATATTAATGAACGTCTTTCCCAGATACCACCAATGTATAAATCTAAATTTACTACAATCGAAGGTAAAATAGAACTTCTCGACATGATTTGTATTGAAGAAGTGTTCTATTTAGAAGCTCTAACTCATAAAGTAATAGAGCAGAAAGAATTCAACGAAAGAATAGCTGATCAGATCAAATCTGCTTATTTTTCCGAATATAAAAAAGAATTACTAAAAAACGGCGTCTCTTTTACGATTGAGGAAAAGAAAGAATATTTTACAAAAAACCATGATCAATTTAAAGAACGAACTTTTGAAGAAGCCGAAAAGCTGATAGAATCAAGATTGAAGCCGGAGAAAGAAAACGAACTCATTGAAACAAAAAAGGAAGAACTTTTTGGTGAATTCAATGTGAAAATAAGTTATGACCTTTTAGCAAAGATCAACATAACAGCACTGGACAGCAATGAAGTAATTATTAATGAAAATATTATTTCATCTTCAAATCCTGATATCAATAGAACTGTTGGAGATATTATAGCTTATATAGACATCCTTCCAAAACGAACCCAGATGTCATTACATTCAGAAGCTGGTTTGAAACGCTATATCGAAGAACTTGCTAAATCTGATGTTTTTTATGTAGATGCTTTAGCAAATGGTTTGGATAAAAATCCTATTCTGATTACAACAATTAATCAGATCAAGCGAAACATGGCTTTACGAACGATTTATAATACACTCGTAGTTGAAGCTATCGACACAAGTGACAAGGCAGTAGAAAAATTTTATAATGATAACATAGATCAATTTAGTACTTTAGCATACCGAAAGATCCAAACTTTTGGTTTCGATACAAAAAAGATTGCAACTAAAATGCGAAAGACAGTTAAGAAATTGATCAAAAAACAAAAAGATGAAGAGATCAATACTCTTATACAGGAAAATTCAGTTTATACTTCTAACAATGGTGTTTTAGATCATATCTATAACAACGGCATCATTCCGGGAATGGGAAAAGATGAAGTTTATTGTGACATGGTTTGGGCAACAAATCCCAAAAAACTCAGTATAATTTTCCAAAATTCAAAAGAAAAATTTGTCTTCTTCAGGATTCTTGAGGACATGATAGCTACTGCAACGCCTTTTGAAGAAGTAAAGGATAAAGTAAAAAATTCTTTATTAAAGACACTTTCTAAAGAAAAATTTGAGAGCGTGAAAAAGGAACTTGAAACTAAATATGCTTTAAATAAATATCCTGATAAAATGGTTGTAAAACTTTCTGCTGAGGAATATTTTAATAAAGCTGAAGCTGCTCAGAAAAGAAGAAGATTTAACGATGCAATTTTCTATTATGACGAAGTGATGAAATATCACAAGAATGATAAAGATGATTATAAAGCAATGTTTATGAAAGGGTTCCTTTTTGCTGAAGAACTCAAAGATACAGAAAAAGCTATCGAAATATTTGAGAAGTTCCTTGCTTTGTATCCTGACGGTGATCTAAGCGAATCAGCTCAATACATGCTTTCATCATTGAAAGATAAAGAAGATATGATCGAATCAATTGAATTTGAGGATAAGTAGACAATAACAAATGAGGAGGTAGTATGTTTTACAGAGGAAATCAGCTAAAAGATGTTTTTCTAAAAGCAAAGAAAGACAGATTTGGTATTGTTGCATCTAATGTAGTTTTTGATAGTGCCATTCGTGGTGTAATTCAAGGGTACGAAGCTCAAAGATCAGATGGACTGCTTCAAATGAGCTCCGGAGCTGTAAAATATGCTGCTGGTGACACAAAAAATATTGAGGTAGGTGCTCAAATGATCTCATCAATGATCAAGATCATCTCGTCTCAATATAAGAATTCCGGCGTTGGATTACATATTGATCATGCTACTCCAAATTACTTTGATTTTGTTGTTTACTGTATCGAAAACGACTTGGTTTCTTCAGTGATGATTGATGCTTCCAAAGAAGATTTTGAAGAAAACATTCGCATTTCTAAAGAAGTTGTAACAATTGCTCACAAACACGGGGTATTGGTCGAAGGTGAAATTGGCTACATCAAAGGAGCTGAAGACGAAATTGTATCTGATACAGAATTATATACTTCACCTTCAGAAGCCCTGGAATATGTTAAGAAAACTGGAGTTGATCTTTTTGCAGCTTCTGTCGGCACAAATCATGGTGTTACAAAAGGTGCTCAAGTCACACTTAAACTCGATCTTATCAAAGAGATCGATAATCTGTTGATCACCAATAATGTAGAGACCGGTATTGTGCTTCATGGAGCTTCAGGATTAACTGCTAAACAACAGATCGATGCAATTAAAAATGGTGTTGTAAAGATAAATAAGGATACTCGTTATCAAATGGAATTTGCAATTACGACACAAGCCTATTGGGAAAAAGAAAAAGATGCAATTGTAAAACCAACCAATATTGATGAAGCTGATTACACAATTGATAAGAGCCGTTTTGATCCTCGTAAATGGCTCATTCACAGTGAAAAAGCCATGCAGAATGCAGTTGAAGAATTAGTTCAAATTACCGGTAGTGCCGGAAAATCAATCTTACTATAAAGGAGTAAAGATGAAAAATATTGCAATTAACGGTTTTGGAAGAATTGGAAGACTTGTATTCAGAGGATTTCTTAATAATGAGAAATACAAAATAGTTGCTATCAACGATCTTATGGATATGAAGTCATTGGTTTATTTACTTAAACATGATTCTGTTCATGGGATTTTGAAAAATAATATAGAAGCTAAAGAAGGTGCGATTGTTGTTGATGGAATTGAGATCAAGGTATTCAGTGAAAGAGATCCTGAAGATCTTCCCTGGAAAGAACTGGATATTAATGTTGTTGTTGAATCTACAGGTATTTTTCGATCTCAAGAAGGTGCATCAAAACACCTTACAGCCGGTGCAAAGAAGGTAATTATTTCTGCTCCAGCAAAAGGTGATGTAGATGCTACAATAGTTCTGGGTGTTAATGATGAAACTCTCAAATCTGAGCATAAGATCATTTCAAATGCATCTTGTACAACTAACTGTCTTGCTCCTGTTATGAAAGTTATCACAAATAATTTCACAGTTGAATCTGCATTAATGACTACTATTCATTCTTATACAATGGATCAAAGACTTTTAGATTTCCCACATAGCGATCTGAGAAGAGCTCGCGCAGCAGCATTAAATATCATTCCAACAACTACAGGAGCTGCAACTGCAACTGCAAAAGTAATTCCAGAACTCAAAGGTAAAATTGATGGAATGGCTGTGAGAGTTCCTACACCAACAGGATCACTTGTTGATGTAAGCATAATTGTGGATAGAAAAACAAATAAAGAAGAGATAAATAAATTAATGAAAGAAGCATCTGAAAATAGAATGAAAGGAATTTTGGAATATGTTGAAGGACCAATCGTTTCTACAGATATAGTTGGAAATCCTGCTTCTTCCATTTTTGATGCAGAAGTAACTATGGTTAATGGCAACTTTATTAAAGTACTAAGCTGGTATGATAATGAAGCCGGCTATGCCAACAGAGTTATAGACCTCGTACAATATATCTCTGAACTGGAATAATTTATGCATAATATTTCCATTATGAAAGTGGATACTAAATTGAAGAAATTATTATTGATGATAAGCCTGCTTTCCGCAGGCTTATTGTTATTTGCAGAAAATATTACAATTGTTCAGGCAGAGCCGATTGAAAATTCTCAGAGCACAAGAAGTAGAGAGAATGTTATCTACCTCGAAGATTTTGAGAATGGAATTGATTCATGGATCACCTCAGATATTACTGATCCAGGATCTTTTTGGAACACTACTGTTTTCAATGCTTTTGGAGGAACCGGTAAATCATGGCGAATGGCAGATGAAGATATATTACCGGATGGTGGTTATGAAGATAGTTGGTATCAAGTTTTGGATACACCTGAAATTACTTTACCTTCTTCCGGAAATTTAACAATAAATTTTGACCAATATAGAGCTATTGAAGAACTGGGCAGTAATGGTGAATTTGATGGATGGGATGGTTTTAACGTCCGCATAAGAAATGCAAACCAAGATTATTCAGAAGCAGAAATTCTAACAGATTGCACACCTGCCTACAATAGCACAAGTTTATATAGCTTTGGTTTTGAACATAATGAAGATCCCGATGGAATTCCCGGCATTCCGGGTTGGGGTGGTTCAACAGAGTGGACATCAACTTCCATCTCAATACCAGCATCATATCTTGGCAGTGATGTAATAATCAGTTTTGCTTTTGCATCCGATCCAAATACATCTACAATATCCAATCCTGAACTTACAGGTTTGTTTATAGATAACATTGATATTGCTGGAGTTTTTACAAATGATGCTGAGGATGAAACCGGATTCATTGGTTTTTCTAATATTGCAAAAGGTGGAAACCTGTGGCATGTTCTGGAAGATCAGAATGCTCCTTCCCCGCTTTATGTGCTTGGCTGCTTCGATGCTGAAACTTACGTTTACAATCCGAATATGCATAATTATATTTCAAGTGGAGATATTATCATGCCTGCCGAAAGTAATATCTATTTTGATATGAAAATAAAAACTGAATTGGATGAATACTCTTTTCCTGATTGTGATTATTTCTCGGTTGAAGTAAAATATATCGCAGCAATTTTTGACACTATTGTAATCTGGTCAAATTGGAATTCTATTTCCAACCCATTGGGAAACCCTGAACTTGAAAATATAGTATTTACCGGTTCTGTTAGTAATTGGTCATATTTTTCCGATAATTGGAGTGGATATAACGATCTCTCTTTATTAGCTGATGAAACTATTCAGCTTAGGATTGGATTACATTCCAACGATGATGACCCCGACGGATTTGGGTTAATGATAGATGATATTACACTTTCCGATTCAGTCTATACTCATGTTGGGAATGAGGTTGTTTCAGCTTCCAATGTGAAGATGTATAACTATCCAAATCCTTTTAATCCAACAACAACGATCAGTTTTGAAACCACAAATTTGTACGAAAATACACAAATTGAAATTTATAATTTAAAAGGACAAAAAGTTAAAACTTTACCTGTCATCCTGAGTGGTGCACAGCATCGTATCGAAGGAACAGGTAAAAGAACATATTCAGTTGTATGGAATGGAACAAACCAAAATAATAAACCTGTTTCTTCAGGTATTTACCTGTATAAACTTAAAGCAGGTGGTCGTTATACCAGCACAAAGAAAATGATCTTACTTAAATAAGTTTATAACACCTTGCGAAGGTTGTGAAACTTTCTCTAACTCTCGACCTTCGCAAGGTTATTTTTATAATTAATTCTTCCTTAAGAGAGCAGCGTGAGAGATTCGTCAGAATGACGATCATTTCTAATTTCTAACTTCAAATTTCTTTTCTTTTTCTACTCCTCTTTCAAACAATTTAAATTCTCAACAATTCAACTATTAACCACCAAAACCATTTTCTAATTGACATATAAATCTAATTAATTTCCTTTTATTATAATTAATATAAGTGGGAATAAAATGTCGTTATATGAAAATATAGAAATAATTAGAGAAAGAATAATAAATGCAGCGATAAAGGTAAGCCGTGATCCAGAAGATATAAAGCTGTTGGCAGTAACCAAAACACGATCAATAGAAATTATTGAAGAAGCTCTTTCTAATAATATTGAATTTATTGGTGAAAATAAAGTTCAAGAAGCAGAAGAGAAAATACCCCACCTTGAAGGAAAATTCAAAGAATTTCATTTTATAGGTCATTTGCAATCCAACAAAATTAACAAATTAATGAAGCTAAAACCAACTCTCATCCACTCAATAGATAAATTCTCAACAGCAAATAAATTGAACAATTATCTAAAACAACATTCATTTATACAAGATATATTGATCGAAGTAAATACTTCTGGTGAGGACAATAAATTTGGCACAATACCGGATGAAACTATTTCACTTGTAAAAGCCATCAGCCAGTTGGAATACATCAGGATAAAAGGATTGATGACAGTTGGGATATTCACTTCCGATGAAAAGTTAATAAGAAAATGTTTTATAAAATTAAGAGAATTATTTAATGAAATTAAAACTGCTGAAATTTCAAATGTTGAGATGAAATTCCTTTCTATGGGAATGACAAATGACTTTGAGATCGCTATTGAAGAAGGTGCAAATTTAGTCCGCATTGGAACTGCAATCTTTGGAACAAGAAATTATTAATTTGGAGAAAATATGTTATCGATGATAGTATTTATTGTTTTGTTGATTATATCTTATTTACTAGGATGTCTTTCGACTGCAAAATTATTTGCTAAATCATATAAAAGTATAAACGTGTATAAAGTTGGTTCGGGGCACCCGGACACACAGAATATTTATAACAATATTGATAAAACACTCGGAATATTCACTGGAATAGTTGATTTTGGTAAAATGTACTTCTATATTTTATTGCTAAGTTATTTATTAAATTATCCACCAATAACTGATGTTATTGGAAATATTGGATCTAATAATCATTTGCTGATTTTGGGCTTCTTCATGGTTATAGGTCACTGTTTGCCCGTAACACACCGTTTTAAAGGCGGCAGAGGCTTTTTTACTTATATCGGGTTTATATTATACTTCGCTCCATACCCAATGATGATAATAGCGATTCTGGCTATTATTCTTGTTATGGTTTTCAAGCAGATACGCTTTGCACAATATATGGTTGTCATGCTGCCGCCATTTGTTAATTTCTTCTTTGAAGATGATTCTGCCTTACTGGCAAAAATGTTCATTGCAGCGTTATTAATGGGAATTATAAATTTTATTGTATCTAAAAAATTGGGTGAGATCTAGTGTCGAGTCAACTGTCTGCTCGTTCCCAATCCCTTGATTGGGAACGCAGTAACAAATCGATCCTGTTTGCAAGATACGTTAAGTCTTCGCATAGCTTCGACCAGACAGGCAGAATGACAGCATTCCAAATATGAATTGCTAACTAACTTGAAAGAGGGGGAATTATGATAGAAAGAACCACATATAATAATATCGAATTGATATCGTTTGGAAATGAAAGTAAAGCTGAACGAAAACTTTTGAAGCAATTTGTAAACTATCATTGGGAACTCTATAAAAATGAACCTCAATATCTCCCACTTTTAGATTACGAATATCTCGGCTTTAAACTTATTGGAATAACAGGTTTTTTCGAACCTAGAAATCTCTTTTTCAAACATGCAGAAATGCGTTTTTTCATGGTTCAGAAAAATGGGAAAGTGATTGGACGTTGTAACGCATTTGCGAACTACAGACATAATGAACGTTGGAAAGATAAAGTTGGTTTTTTCGGGCAATTTGAATGTATCGAAGATGAATTGGTTGCAAAAACACTCACCGATGCTGCAATAAGCTTCTTGAAAGATCTGGGGTTGGACACAATTCGTGGTCCGCAAAATCTTCCTGTTAATGATGCAACCCCCGGTTTTCTTACTAAGGGGTTTGCTTCCAGACCTGTAATGTATTATCATTATAACAAACCATATTATTCTTCTATGATAGAAAAACTGGGATTTAAGGCTACAATAAAAGTATTGTCGTGGGAACAAGATCCAAGTCGTCCGATGGAGGATAAACTTGAGCGTTTAGGTCAGAAAATAATTGATAGATTTAATGTTACGATCGAAGATTGGGGAGCACGTTCGTTGGAAGTTCGCAAGAAAGAAATGCTGGAAATTTACAATGCAGCCTGGAATGACAACTACGGTTTTGTGCCTTTTACGCAGGAAGAATTTGACCAGATAATTGATGATATGTTACTTATCATGGATAAAAAACTGTTTATCTTTCTTTACATAAAAGGAGAGCCTGCCGCTTTTTTTGGTGGTGTTCCTAATGTTGCAGAAAATTTAGCACGCATTGGTTCTTTCAGACATATGGAGTTGATCCGTGCAATTAAAATGATCCTCGGTGCTAAAAAAACCAAAGGGTTTCGTTTGGGCTATCTTGGTGTTAAACCTAAATTCCGACGTCTGGGTTTAGATGGTGTTATGTTATGGAAACAGAAACAGTATTCCCGCACTAAATATGATTATTGTGACATGGGCTGGGTATTGGAAGATAATAAAATGGTAATCCGATTAATCGAGATGATAGAAGCCAAAGATAGCAAAACCTATACAATTTACGAAAAGGAGATAGATTAGAATGGTTTATAATCCTTTCTCCTTCGACTCGAACGCAGATTCTCCGATTTATCGGAGTAGATTGAATCAAAATGTTTCGGACGCATCAAAATGATACGTCCTGCAATTAAATAAAATGAATAGAGGATAAATATGATTAACATTGTAGAAGTTCATAATAAGAAAGACTTGCTAAAATTTATCAAATTCCCTTTCAAATTGTATAAAAATAATTCTAGCTGGGTTGCTCCACTTATCAGTGATCAAAAAACTTTTTTCAATTCGGAAAAGAATCCATATTTCAAACATTCCAAGGTCCAGCTCTTCCTTGCCTATAAAGATAAAGAGATAGTTGGTAGGATTTCTGCTCAGACCAATACAAATCATAATAAAGTTCATAAAGATAAAATTGGCTTCTTTGGATTTTTTGAGTGCATAGATGATCAGGAAGTGGCAAATGCTTTATTTAATGCAGCACGTGATTGGATCAAGAATATAGGAATGGATACAATGCGCGGACCTGCCAGTTTCTCTGTGAATGATGAATGCGGATTATTGATAGATGCGTTTGATAAAAGTCCTATTGTAATGATGACTTACAATCCTGAATATTACATTAAATTATTTGAAAATTATGGCTTCGAAAAATCGATGGATCTGTTAGCCTATAATGCCGAGGTAAAACCACCACCGGAAAGATTAAAAAGGCTATCAGATAAAATTGAAAAAAGAGGTCATTTCACTGTCAGGAATTTGAAGACTAAAAATAAGAAAAAAATTCGTGAAGATATAGAAAAAATATTCACTATTTATGAAACAGCATGGTCAGATAATTGGGGTTACGTTCCTATGTCTGCCCAAGAATTCGACCTTCTGGTAGATTCCCTGCTTCCTATCATTTTGCCGGAGTTGATCTTCATTGCCGAAATTGATGGAGAAGCTGTGGGTCTTTCGGTTACTTTGCCCGATTATAATTATGTATTAAAAAAAATGAAAGGAAAAATGCTGCCGTTTGGCTGGTTGAAATTCCTACTTAATAGAAACAAAATTCCTAACTTGAGAGTTGTGATAATGGGAGTTCTGGACGAATATAAAGGACGTGGAATTGATGTTGTGATGTATTGCAAAACTCATGAAGTAGCCCAAAATCATAAAATCCCGTTTAAAGAAGCAGAATTCTCATGGATATTAGAAACAAACACAATGATGAATAAGATCGCCGCTACATTAGATGCAAAGGTATACAAAACCTATAGAATGTATGATAAACAAATATGAAGAGGAGGAGTAATAATGATAAATATTAAACCTGTTATTAATAAAAAAGAATTGAAACAATTCATCATGCTTCCATACAAATTGTATAAAGATGATCCCAACTGGGTTCCTCCTTTAATTATGGATCAGAAAAACTTTTTCAATCCAAAAAAGAATCCATATTATGAACATTCTGAAGTACAATTGTTCCTTGCACTCAAAGACAAGAATGTGGTAGGTAGAATCTCTGCGCAGACAAATACTCAGCACAATAAATTCCATGAAGATAAAGTTGGTTTCTTTGGATTCTTCGAAAGTGTAAATGATCAAGCTGTAGCAGATGCACTTTTTACTACAGCTTATGATTGGCTTAAGGAAAGAGGCATGGACACGATGCGTGGTCCTATGAATTTTTCTACTAACGATGAATGCGGACTTTTAGTAAAAGGTTTTGACACACCTCCGTTTGTAATGATGACACATAATTATGACTGGTATCAAAAACTCTATGAAGGTTTTGGACTGGCTAAAGAGATGGATCTGCTGGCTTATCTTATTCCCAAAAGACCAACTCCAGAACGCTTGAAAAGGATAACTGAAAAATTGCAGAAAAGAGGTCGATTTACAGTGCGGGAACTTTCTTCCAAAAATAAGAAGGAATTGAGAAAAGATCTGCAAACAGTTTTTAATGTTTATGCAAAAGCCTGGGAAAGAAACTGGGGATTTGTGCCTATGACCGAAAAAGAATTTTTCCACCTGATCGATTCTATGATCGATGTTATAAGACCCGAATTTTTTTATCTGGCTTTTGTCGATGACGAACCTGCAGGTTTCTATGTAGCATTACCGGATTACAATCAAATACTAATGAAGATGAAAGGAAAGCTGTTCCCATTTGGAATTTTCCATGCACTTTTTGGAAAAAATAAAATTACTGCAATGCGCGTGATCACAATGGGCGTTATCAAAAAATATCAGAATCGCGGGATCGATACGGTTTTTTATACAAAGAACTTCATGATCGCTAATGAGCATAAAAAAATGAATATAGAAAATGCTGAAATGTCATGGATATTAGAAACAAATACAATGATGAACCGCATCGCGACCAACCTGGGTGGATGGGTTCACAAAACTTATAGGATCTGGGATAAGAAAATACAGTAGAATTAATCCTTGAAATCGCTTCTCTCATGTAATCTTTCAATTAGCAATTTTAAGGATGAGATAAAAAGTATAAACCTTGAAAGGATTAAGACAAAAGATAGAATGAAAGAAATCCTTTCAAGGTTTATAAATAGTTAAATTTAGGAAATATAAATGATAAGTTTTTTAAATTCAGGAATATTATTATTAAGTTCGGCTATTATCATACCTATCTTGATATACTTATTTGCCAAAAAAAAACCGCATAAAGTAATCTTCAGCTCGATCCGATTTATCAAGGAGAGTCAGCAGAAACAAAAACGTAAGATCAACCTGAAAAATCTGCTTTTACTTCTGATAAGAATATTGATAATTCTTTTCGTAATTCTGGCAATTGCCCGTCCGGCTATAAAAACTGATTTTCTAAAAGAAGGAGATGAACATCCAAAAACTGCAATCGCTGTGATCATTGATAATTCCTATAGTATGAACTACCTGGTTGATACTCAGACCGATCTGGAGAAGGCAAAGCAAATTGCGCATCAGATAAATGAAATGATCAGCCAAAATGATAATACAATTCTGCTTACTTTAAACGATAATTGGAACACTCTTCACGATGGAATTAATATTGGAAAACTATCGGATAAACTAATTGATGAGGTCACAATATCATCTCAGATAATAGCATTGGAAGATGTGATAGAAGTTGCTGAGCAAAAACTAAAAGAGACGCATCTTCCTAATAAAGAGATCTATTTTATCACGGATATGCAAAAGCAGGAACTAAACGTAAAATTGGAATTCCCAACCTTTTTCATTCCTACATCTTTTGCTGAAGATAAGAATAATATTAGTTGCCAAAATGCATCTATCAAACATGAGATCGTGAATCGCAGTATGCAGAAACAGGTCGAGATCGAGCTTGTTAATCACTCAAAATATCAGCAGCAGGATGTGATATACGAACTATTTATTGATGGGAATACAATTTCTCAAAAGGCAATAGATCTGCTGACGAAACAGAGGAAAAAACTTTCCTTCCCGCTCGAAATAGAAAGCCCCGGCTGGCACAGTGGATATGCATCTGTTAAAAACGAAAGATTGATATTTGATAACCGCAGCTACTTCAGTTTCTATCTTGATCCAAACCCAAAAGTAGCCGTAATTACTGATGTAACAAAAATTCCAGTAGCACTTGAATCGATTCTGGAAATTTATACAGATGATATTTCGATGATCAACACTGAGAATATTAACTATGAAAGTCTGCAGGAATTTGAAAATATCATAATTTTAAAAAAACAAAACCTATCTGATAAATTGAAATCTATCTTGAATAAATTAAAAAAAAAAAAACGTAAAATTCTATTTATTGCAGATGAAAACCTATCAAAAGATCAGCAGAAATTTGTTTCTGAATTTTTCAATTGTGAATTCAGGCAATTCAATAATCAAAGCAAAAATATAGATGAAATAAATAAATTCCATTCCATAACAAAATTGATGAAAGATATGAACAACATTGAAATAAGAGATTTCTGGGAAGTGAGAAGCAGTTCTAATATTTTACTCAGCTCAAAAGATTTTCCTATTGCTATAGAGCACCGGAACTCTATTCTCTGGTTGTTTGATATAAAAAGTATCCAAAGTCATTTCTTGCTGGATCCGGTATTCCCCGTGTTTGCCTATAATTGCCTGCAATTTACAAGTGAACATGACCATACCTCATTTTCTATTGGAGATAAAATACCTTTGAATTCATCCGATTTAACTCTTCCTGACGGAGCAACGATTTCAACAAAGAAAAGTTATTATTCCCCAATAACAACCGGAATTTATTCGAATGAGAACAGCGTATTTGCTGTGAATTTGAATTACTATGAAAGTGATTTTAACAGATGGGAAAACCTGAAAATAAAGAATCTTCAACTTCTTGATACTGAATGGAAAGATAATATCCTGCAATCACGTTACGGTTTTGAATTATGGAAATACCTGCTGATCGCAGCACTTTTACTTTTTATTGTAGAGATGTTGATAATTAAAAAAGAAGAACGGAAGAAGAGTTAGGGGTTTGGGATTAGGAGTTAGGTGTTCGGGATTAGGGGTTATTGATGTTGTTTTTATCTCACCCTGCTACTTGCACCGCCGAAACCAGCGAAGGCGTGTCACTCTCCTAAAAGGCGAGGGAACATAAGAAGCCGCAGAAAGAATCTCTTGTCATGCTGAGTTTGGCTTTAGCCAAGTATCGAAGTATGAAGTTATCTTACTATCCAACTCACTATGCTACTTGCACCGCCGAAGCCAGCAAAGGCGTGTCACTCTCCTAAAAGGCGAGGGAACAGAGAAAAGCAAGAAGAAAAACT
>JAYEKK010000070.1:0-4243 GCA_034660955.1 Candidatus Cloacimonadota bacterium
CTCGGACTTGTGGTTGGTGCAGTTTTTCTTGTAGCTGCCGGCTTTAATCCATTTCAAGCTTATTGGATAATGCTGCGTGGTATCTTTGCAAAACCGAGTTATATTTCTTATACGATCATCCGCGCAACTCCTTTGATCCTAACCGGACTTTCAATCGCATTTGCTTTTAAAACAGGTTTATTCAATATTGGAGCTGAGGGACAATTCATTATCGGCTCAGTTGCTGCAACAGCCGCCGGTTATTTCTTACATTTACCTTTATTGATACATATTCCGGTAGTAATAATATCAGCAGTTCTTGCCGCAGGCTTTTGGGGTGGAATTGCCGGATATTTTAAAGCAAAATTTGGAGTACATGAAGTAATATCGACAATTATGCTTAATTGGATTGCTTTGTATTTCCAAAATTTCCTCATCTATACTAAAGGGTTCCAAAAACCTGGTGGAGAAACCTCGTATTCTATTCAACCTACAGCAAATATGATGATCTTAAAAACATGGAAACAATCTGAGGGTGGACGTGAATGGTTATTGCAGCATCCATTCTGGAAAGATCTTTTGAGAACACCAATGAATTGGGGTTTTATAATTGCTATTTTAATGGCAATATTAGTTTGGTTTATCTTAAATAAAACGGCTCTTGGCTATAGGTTGCGTGCAGTTGGTTTTAATAAATTTGCAGCAGAATATGGCGGAATAAATGTGAATAAGAATATGATAATATCAATGTTCATTGCTGGAGCTTTGGCAGGTTTGGCTGGTGCTTTGCAGGTTGTTGGAGTATCACACAAAGTAACGCTGATTGCAGCAATGGAGGGTTATGGTTTTGATGGTATTGCCGTTGCCTTGATTGCCAATAGTAATGCATTGGGATGCATATTGGCAGGGTTACTATTTGGAGCTTTGAAGTATGGTGGTACAAAAATCCAAATGTTTCCTGTGAAAGCACCTTCTGAGGTTATAAATATTGTGATAGGTTCCATTGTATTTTTCATCTCGATCCCAAAACTTATTAAAGTTATCTTATCAAGAAAAAATAAAAAAGGGGGTACAAAATGATAGATACAATATTAAACAACATTGCCTTGATAATTGGTACAACTTTAATGTATTCAACGCCCCTTATTTATACATCTCTCGGTGGAGTCCTTTCAGAAAATTCTGGTGTGATCAATATCGGTTTGGAAGGAATGATGATTATTGGAGCTTTTGCCGGTGCTGCAATTGGATACTTTGTTGGAGATCCATGGATTGCTTTTATCGGTGCAGGAATTGTCGGTGGCTTGTTCGGACTTCTCCATGCTTTTGCCTGCGTAACATTCAGTGCAAATCAGGTTGTTTCCGGAATTGCAATAAACTTTCTGGGAGCCGGTATTGCTTTATTCCTCAGCCGAATGTTATTTGAAGGTGCTACAATGACAAAATCCATTGCTCTCGATAATAAAATGCCAAGACCTTTAAATGGTGTTTTCCCGGATGGATCGTTTTTGAACATTATTTTTGATAATCAATATGCAACAGTTTATTTAGCAATGCTAATGGTTTTAATCATCTGGTTCTTTATGTACAAAACAAAATATGGATTAAGATTAAGATCAGTAGGTGAACATCCAACAGCAGCTGATACTTTAGGAATAAATGTTATAAAGATTCGTTATTTTGCAGTAACTATGTCAGGAGTTTTCGCCGGATTTGGGGGAGCTGCCATGAGTTTGGCAATTGTATCAAATTTTAGACCTACTTTAGTATCTGGACATGGATTTATTGCACTTGCTGCCATGATATTTGGGAAATGGAAGCCACAAGGAGCTTTGTTGGCATGTCTTCTTTTTGGTGGTGCCCAAGGCTTAGCAGTATTCCTGGGACAATTTGATTTTGAAATTTCTACACAATTGATAAGTATGTTGCCTTATGTAATTACAATAGTAGTACTTATAGGATTTGTTGGGAAGTCTGCTGCACCATCTGCTGATGGTATCCCATATGAGAAGGAACATAAAAATTAATGTTTATCGCTTGACATTATATGCAGTATAAAAGTGTTTTGGAAAAGAGATAAATTGCTACCGGAAAGTAGCTTAAAAAAAAATAGAAAAGGAGATGCAAATGTTTAAAAGAATTATCACAATTTTTGTTCTTGCACTATTCGTATTGACTATTGTTAGTTGTGGGCAGGCAAAAAAAGAATCAGGTATTAAGATCGCAATGGTAACCGATGTTGGTGGAATTAATGATCAATCATTTAATCAATCAGCCTGGGAAGGATTAAAAAGAGCTGAAAAAGAATTCGCTCTTGCTGTAGATTATCTTGAGTCAACTCAAGATGCAGATTATGCACCTAACATGGAAACTTTGCTTGATGCTGGAACTAATTTGATTTGGGGTATTGGTTTCAAGATGGGAGATACAATTAAAGAAAAAGCTCTAGAAAATCCAGATCAAAATTATGCCATTATTGACTATGCTTATGGTGAAGAAACTCCAATAAATGTTGTTGGTGTTGTTTTCAAAGAGCAAGAACCATCATTCCTGGTTGGTTACATTGCAGGTAAAATGACAAAAACTAATAAAGTTGGTTTTGTTGGTGGAATGAAATTCCCATTAATAGAAAAATTTGAATATGGTTTCAAAGCCGGTGTGAAATTAGCAAATCCTGATGCTGAAGTATTTGCACAGTATGCAGATTCTTTCACAGATGCAGCCAAAGGTAAAGCTATTGCAAATCAAATGTATGGAAAAGATGCTGATATAGTTTATCATGCAGCCGGTGGTGTTGGTGATGGTGTTATTGAAGCTGCAAAAGAGCAGGATAAATTTGCTATTGGTGTTGATAGAGACCAAAATTCTCTCGCTCCTGAGCATGTTATCACATCAGCTATGAAAAGAGTTGATAATGCAATCTTCAATGTTGCTGAACTTTTAGTTAAAGGTGAATTTCCTGGTGGAACAACTGTTGTTTACGGTTTAAAAGAAGGTGGAGTTGGTATTGCACCTACATCTTATAAACTTGTTCCTGCTGAGATCTTAGAAGAAGTTGAAGGACTCACAGCTAAGATCATTTCTGGTGAGATTGTTGTTCCAAGTACACCAGATACTTTTGCAGAATGGATGAAGTAATCTAGTTAATTGTAACTTATTTATAATTTGGAAGCCCCTGATAATTGGGGCTTCCTTTATTAATAAAGGAAATTTTATGAACAAAACAGGAATTCTATTTATTGTTCCAACTCCAATCGGGAACCTGGCAGATATAACTTTCAGAGCTGTTGATGTTTTAAAAAAAGTTTCTTTTATAGGTGCTGAAGATACTAGGAATTCTAAGAAACTCTTGAACCATTATAATATCGAAACTCCAATGATAAGTTATCATAAATTTAATGAACGTAAACGAGTAGATAAATTGTTAACTAAATTGCAAAATGGTGAAGATATTGCAATAATCTCAGATGCAGGAACTCCGGGAATCTCCGATCCATCCAGTATTATTATTAAAGAAGCCATTGGTCATAAAATTAAAGTAGAAGTTCTACCGGGAGCAACTGCTTTCATTCCAGCTTTAATTGCTTCGGGGTTAAATTGTGAGATATTTCAATTCATTGGTTTCCTACCGGAAAAAAATAAAACACGAGAAAGATTATTAGAAAACATTAAGAATAATGAAAATACTCTAATCTTTTATGAAGCTCCTCATAAACTACAAAAATTCTTTCAATATTTATTTGACTATCTGGGAGACCGTAAAATATCAATTGTTCGAGAAATTTCCAAGATCTATGAAACCCATTACAGTTCAACATTAAAAAATATTATTGAAAAACCTGAACAAATTGTAGCAAAGGGTGAGTTTGTAATTATTGTAGAAGGTTCACAAAAAAGCATTATCAACGACAGTAATTTAAAGAACAAACTTATTAAATTATTAGAAAATGGTGAAACAAAGAAAACAGCTGTAAAACTTGTAACAAAAGAAACAGGTGAACAAAAGAATAGGATATATCAACTGGCTTTAGAACTTGAATTGCTTGAATAATAATTTGACTTTAAAAGTAGCAATAAATTTGTTGAAAAAGATTTAATAAAATATGGAGGATTAGATATGTATCCAGGTGGAAAGAAAGGAATGAAAGATCTCATGAAGCAAGCCAAGAAAATGCAGGATGAGATGATGAAAGCTCAGGAAGAGCTTGCTAATAAAATTGTAGAAGGAACTTCCGGTGGTGGAATGGTTAAAGTTGAAATGAAT
>JAYEKK010000071.1:0-16342 GCA_034660955.1 Candidatus Cloacimonadota bacterium
GGTGGAAGAGGTTTAGGACTAAAATTATATACCGATATGTGTTCCGCTGACATCGATGCACTTGATAAAGAGAATGCACTGATATTTTCGACCGGACCACTAACAGGAATAATTCAAACTGCCGGACGCTATCAAGTTACAACTCGCTCTCCACTTACCGGTGGAATTGTAGATTCAAGTTCCGGTGGATTTTTTGGTGCAAACCTGAAAAAAGCGGGATTTGATGGACTGGTAATAACCGGAAAAGCAGATAAACCTGTTTACCTTAAAGTTACAGAAGAAGGAATTGAAATAAATAATGCTGAACACCTCTGGGGAAAAGATACACATGATACGATGAAGATACTCAAAAGTGAATTAACTCCAAATATTTCCGTTGCTTGTATCGGACCAGCCGGAGAAAACATGGTGCCATTTGCTTCTATCATGAATGATAAAGACAGAGCTGCCGGACGTGGTGGAGTTGGTGCTGTTATGGGATCTAAGAATTTAAAAGCTATTACTGCTTTTGGGAAAAAACAGATTCCGGTTAACGATTCTGAAAGCTTGAAAAAAATGATCTCAACAATTAATACATTAATAGATAAAAATCCAGTTACCGGGAAATCATTACAACTTTTGGGTACTTCAGTTTTAGTAAATGTTATAAACGCTCATGGAATGTATCCTACAGAAAATTTCCAGCGTGGTGTTTTTAATGATGCCGAAGGAACAAGTGGAGAGAAAATTGCGGAAACTATCCTTCAAGGTAGAAGTGCTTGTTTCAAATGTCCTATTGCTTGCGGAAGAAAAACTAAAACCAGTAAGCGGGAAGGTGAGGGTCCTGAATATGAAACTGTATGGGCATTTGGTGCACAATTAGGTATCAGTGATCTGGAAGTTATCACAGAAGCAAATTACACTTGTAATGAATTAGGATTGGATACAATAACAACCGGAAGTACGATTGGATGTGCAATGGAGCTTTATGAAAAGGGAGTTTTCCCAGAGAAACTTGTATGGGGAGATTCTTCCAACTTGGTAAAATTAGTGGAAGATATTGCCTACAAAAGAGATATTGGGAAAGATCTGGCTCTTGGTTCTAAAAAATTAGCTGAAAAGTATGGAAGACCAGAATTGGCAATGCAGGTTAAGGGTATGGAAATTCCAGCATACGATCCGCGGGGAGCGCAGGGACAAGCACTGTCTTATGCTACTTCAAATAGGGGTGGATGTCATATGCAAGGCTATCTTATTTCACCCGAGGTTCTTGGTTCACCCGTTTTTATGGATAGATATTCAATTGAGGGAAAGGCTGAGATCGTTGTTCTGTTCCAGGATATTTCTGCTGCTGTCGATACGCTTGTGCTTTGCAGGTTTCTGCAGTTTGCTATCAGTATTGATACATTTAAAGATATGCTGAATATTGTTACCGGATTAGATTTTACAGAAGATGAATTATTAAAAGTTGGGACAAGGATCTATAATCTTGAAAGAAAATTCAATTCGGAAGCAGGTTTTACTCGTAAAGATGATATGTTACCAGCTAGATTCTTGGAAGAGAAATTAACTGAAGGTGCTTCCAGAAACAGAGTCGTGCAACTTGATAAGATGCTGGATAGATATTATAAACTTCGAGGTTGGGATGAGAATGGAATTCCCAGTGAAGAAACAAAAAAAGAATTAGGAATTTAAGAAATAATGAAAGTAACTTTAGCCGGATTCAATATTGATAAAAATTTGATTGATGAATTACCGGAAGGTACAATCGCAACCCCTGAGACGATATCTGCAGCTTATGCGCGAATCAGCCGTGATCCGAGGGATGTTCCTGAACTCAGAGCAGAAGCACGTGAACAAGTGAAGAAAGCACGAAGATCTAATAAGGCTATTGTATTTGGTATGAGTCATCATTCTGTAGCAGAACACGCCTATTTTAATTTTGATATTCTTCAAATATCACGACTGGCATTGGAGGAATTAGAAGCACGCCGGATTGGAGCAGCTTATACAGAAAAATCTCAGAGATACATTACTTTGCAAGGTGATTTCGTGATTCCAAAAGAATTCGATAAAGAAGATGCAAAAAGATTTCAAGAACTTGTGGAATTTCAGAATGATTTTTATTTGAATAATTTACAAAAACTTACTGATCATCAGTTTGTTTCTAATCCTCATTTAGCAACAAGTTCATATAAGGCAGCTAAAAAAGGTACTTCAGAGAAGATGAATCGAGCTAAAAATACTTTAGAAGGATGGGCTAAAGAAGATGCCAGATATGCACTCAGCTTGGCAACTCAGGCACAACTTGGATTATCATTCAATGCTCGGACTTTAGAACATGCAATTCGCACAATGCGGTATTCGAATCTAACTGAATGCAGGGAATTATCTCAAAAACTTTATGATGTGACTAAAGATGTTGCTCCATCCTTGATCATTCTAACCGATCCGGATGAATTCCAAAAAGCATTTAAAACTGAATTACAAGATGATAATTTTAAATTTACCCATAATAATCTAGAGATATATGTTGGCTCAATTATTAACAAGTACTATGGGAAATTAAGTGACGATCTACCTGAAATTCTGGAAGAAAAATATGAAAAATTAATAATCTCTAATAATATCGATCTAAATATTGCTGCTGCAATAATACATAATAATTCCAAGTTTCCTGTTAAGGATGCTTTCAGACTTGCAACAACTATTCTTTCAGAAGAAAATAGAGGAAAAGAGTTTTTTAAGGAAGCGTTGAAATATATTTCAGCATTCGATTCAGTCTCGCGGGAATTTGAACTTACTGGAGATTTAAAATTTGAACTTGTAGTAAGTGCCAGCAATTTTGCTCAGCTTAAACGACATCGTTTGATGACGCTTCTGGCTCAGGATTATGACCCAACTCTGGGAATTACTATTCCAGATTCCATAAAGGCGATTGAAGCTGAAAAAGATTTAAATGATGTGTGTCGTAGAAGTGAAAAACTTTATTATGAGTTTTTACCTAAGTATGGAAAAGCTGCTGAATATTGCCTTACAAATGCTCATCGGCGTAGAGTGCTTATTGCTGCTAATCCACGGGAACTGTATCATTTCTCACGTTTACGTGAAGATGAACATGCTCAGTGGGATATTAAAGAAACAGCCGGTAGAATGATGAAGTTAGCGAAAAAAGCTGCACCACTTTCGTTTATGTATTCGGGTGGAAAAGATACGTTTGAGGAATTGAAGAAAGAGAAATATAGTTAAATAGAATTATTGGAATTATTATATCAAATAAAAACATCCCTGTATCCGGGTCGGGCTTGCCATGGCAAGCCCTCTTTATCTTTTGAGAAGCAAAATGTTGCGTCTTTACAGGATAGGGCTTGCCATGGCAAGCCCTTACTTTATCTTTGCAAAAGGAAAACAAAAAAAAGCCCCTCGGTATCACCGAAGGGCTAATTGCTGATTTCTAACTGCTAAATTCTATTTGATCAACAGCATCTTTTTAGAAACTTCAGAAGAAACTGTCTTCATTTTCACAAAGTACATTCCACTGGAAGTAGAATTACCATTGTTATCTTTTCCATTCCAAACAAAGTTTGTAGTTTGCACAACTTCATTATTAACAAGTGTTTTAACAAGCTGTCCTTTTATATTAAAGATCTCAACTGATACAGGTTGCTGAATATCATTCTCATTTATTGAAAGAGCAATGTTAGTAGTTGGATTAAATGGATTTGGATAAACAGAGATAGAGTTAACAGCAACTACATTAACTGTGTTGTCATCAGAATCTGTTGGTCCCATACTATTAGGACCACCATATGCTCCCATATCGTTTCTTGATCCATCAGGATCGTTGTACATTGCATCAGGATTACCGGCATCTATGCAAGGTGAACCAGTTTGCAGCCACCAAGATGCGATAAGTCCGTTATAGTCTGTTCCATCTCCGGTTGTTGGTGCTACGAAGAGTGGATCTTCATCAATATTACCCTCACCCGTAAATCCACCTGTTACACAACTATATGTAATTATCGGTGTGCTTTGTACAAAATGGATTTCACCATTATCAATGATGATCGAGTTGGTAATAACAGGAACTGAATTCATCAGAAAGAATAAATATGGAGTTGCATTAGTCGATTCATTATTGGCAATGGTATTATTAGTAATTATTGCATTAGAATTATTCGATAAGCTGAATGCGCCCCATTGTCCTGTATTATTCACGATCACATTATTTGTGATCTCAGGAGAAGATGCATTACAGATTATACCAGCAGTATTACCTGAATTTGTATTATTGGCAATAATACTTTGTGAGATCAGAACATTGTCAGACCCTATAACTTCTATTGCAGAGCTATTATTTTCAAATATCTTGCAGCCGATAATATCTACTTTAGAGTCACCCTCAATCTTGATCGCAGAAACAGTAGTGTTGGAAATTTCACAGTTGTTAAGAAGATTATCTTCTTGAGTATCAAAGAATCTTATACCATTCCATGAAGTATCTGAAGTGAAAACAATAGGTTCACTTCTTGTAGAAGAAGCATCGGCTACCAGAGTCCCATTGACCATAAACTGCACATCATCTGAGAATTGTAATTCAACACCAGGATTTATTATTAGTTCATCACCTTCTGCAATACTAACATCACCTGTTATAATGTATGTATACTCAGGATGCCAAATGCCTGAAAGATTTCCGTAAATGTCGGATCCATCATTAACTGTGATATAATTTTCATTAATAAGGGTAGAAGTTTCTCCATCCATTGTTACAGTTAAAGTAACATCATAAGTTCCTTGTTCAGTATAAAGGAAATAGGGGTCTTCATCTGTGCTGTCAATCTCACCATCACCATCGAGATCCCATTCCCAGCTTTCGATTCCTGTTCCTGGTGTGGAATTACTATGGAATTGTACACCGAGATTTGAAGGTCCAGTTGTTACATTTGCACTCATAAGTGCGTTAAGACCAAATGATTCAATTGCCAGATTTAATGCTGAAGCAACACTAGAAAAGGAATTATCATTATAATAACATTCATTGTTTGCTCCAATTACGGCAAACAATGGTATCCAGCCATTACTGAAAGGACCTGATGATCCAATACCATAAAAATGAGTATGTGATCCACCCCAGTCTGTTTGACTTATCATATAAACATTACCATCCGGATACTGCTGTTGTTGTTCCCATAAATTTTGGAATAACGGCGCCGCCGCGGTACAACCACCTCAACCAGTACCTCCCCAGAAGAAAACGATCGCTACACCTTGAGCCGTAAGCTCATAAATGTCATGTGAAGCACCAGTATTATCAGTCCAAAAATAGTTTGCAACTATATCGCCGATATTATACTCACCAAACAATGACATTGCTACAATTAACAAAATCATTAATAAAATACTCTTTTTCATTTTTCTCTCCTTTTAAGAGTTGATTTTCGGATATCCGAAAACAATCTCCATTTTTTATTTAATTAAGATCTGTCCCATGAAATACATAAGCTTATTTCATCAGGATCATCTTTCTTACTTTCGAAGTTTTTATGCAATTTAATTTGTATAAATAAACACCTGAATTAACGATATTATTATTATTATCTTTTCCATCCCAAACAATATTTCCATTTGAATTGAGATTATCAAAGGTTTTGATTAATTGACCTCTCGTATTATAAATTGTAATATTGGCACTTGCCAATTCCTGCTGTGATAATTCGTAGGAAATTGTTGTACTAGGATTAAATGGGTTAGGGTAGTTCTGAGAAAGTTTTTCAGGAACTAATAATTCATCATCAGCACTTACATTGTCAGCAGTATTAAAAGTGAAATCAAGGCTGATCGGTTCAGTTAGGTCTCCTTCATCCAGAATTATACTAAATGGAAATCCACCGGTACTGGCAACTGTCACAACGATATGGATCTCTTCAAATTCTCCTGGTTCAAGTGGCAACGGAACCGCCCAATTTGGCATTAGACAGCTTACCGAATTACATACACTCAAATCCCAATCAGTGGGTACATTCTCATCGGAATAAAACAGTGTATAAGTTTCAGTAGTAGAGCCAATGTTTGTAATCGTAATCCATTCTGTTTCGTAAACATAGGGACCAACTACTGAAAAATCATCACCAATGATATCCATATCAAATGGGATATCAACTTCTAACTCTGCAAAAACAATGCTGATGCTCATTACTAAAATTGCAAATAAAACTAATTTTTTCATTCTTTATCTCCTTAAATTTTTTAAAATAACTTGTTCCCAAGTTTTCAGTTTGTGTGAAAACACAAAAAATGTTGTCATCCTGAGTAATTTAGCTTTAGCTGAATTGTATCGAAGGATAGAAATACTAAACACTTCGATACGTTCCGAAAGTACTCGGAACTACTCAGTGTGACAGGTTTAAATAATAATTCAAACATTTTCACACAGGCTATTTTCTTGGGAACTAAGTCAGCCTCTTCAGTCTTTGCTAAAGCTACGCCGGGACAAATCATCGAATGCCTTTGAGGGAGTGCCTCAGAGAGACATTATTGTTCACTTCTATATTCTTAACCGTTCGCAAGGTTTCGTTACTCAACCGTTACAAAGTTTAAACATCATTAAAACGTCGTTATCAAAGTCAGACGAACTCCATCAAATTCTGCCTGATTTTTACAAACACCATTACGGCAGACAATACCGCCTTTTTCTTTACCATAGAATAATCGTACGTCTGTATTATTGAATATTGTTGTGGCGATTTCTCCACCTATCCAGAATTCACCATCCTCTCCGTCTTCAGCTGATTCTGATTCACCCATCTGATTTTCTATTGCAACAGATAAGGAATAGTTTCCAATTGCGATATCTGTTTGCAAACGTGGTTCAAAATGTGAATGATCACCTGTTACCTTATCCTCTTCCTTATATTGATATTCAGCTTTTACCAAAATCGGACTATCCTTAATTAGAAAATCGAAAGTTAGTGTAGGAGTTATCTCTTTATACCAGTGATTGGAATTTTTATTGAGTTGTTCAAGGCTTTCAAATTCGGCTTTAAACGACCAGTCTTCAAAATCATGTTTGAATTCTGAATAAAGATTAGATAGCCTAACCATGTAATTACTATTCCAGCCTTCTGCATAATTTATCACGAATTCGTTTTCATAGTTAGGAAGGAAGCGGATCTCTCCCATCAGTCCTTCCTCGTCCTTTCCCGGTTCCCAGCTATGTTCCAATACTTGTCCTGCATGGTTTACCATAGGAAGATCGGATATTCTCACATTAAAATTTTCATAATTTTTATATGCACCCATTAGAGTGAATTTACCGAGGTAAGATGTAATGTTGGAATAGATCGCTGTTCCTTCTAAATCTAAATCATCATTGCTTGCTGCGTATTCAGCATGTAGATCGAATAGGGAAGAGGAATAATTTAATTTTCCAGCATATACAGTTCTATTATTGAATTCATCTTCATCAGCATCAAGAAGTTCTTTATGCAGAACATAACTTCCCCCAATCGTCAAATTATCCAATATATTGAAATCAGCATCGAGGGCACCAATTTGGTCATATTCATCTTCTAAGCCGGGATCATCACTCTCCATGAGTCCTCCGAATAATTGCATCTGCCATCTATCATAGACCGGATTTACATAACCACCGATAAGTCTGGAATCCGTTTCAAAATCATCATCATAAAAATTGTGTAAAACTATACCGGAACCAATTACAGCTTCATAAGTTCCAACTTGTGCAAACCAGTAATCAGATTCATATTGCAGATAGTATTCATCAAAATAGTATTCATCTTCTTCTGTATCCAATTGATCCTGAATAAATTCGTTGCTCAGATCTTCATTGATCAGAATAAATTTGCCGAATTTTGGATAATACAGATTATACTTGATGCCTGCTCTGAGGCTGTTGATTTGTGCTTGCATCAGGAATTTATCAGAAAAATAATTACGATGCTCAATGATCCGGTTGGAATAAATATATCTAAATTCATTTAATCCTGAAAAACTCAGCTCAGAATAGAGCAGATTTGATGCAAGAATTATCAATAATAATGCAAATAAGATTTTTCTCATTTTTTCACCATTAGTTTTCCAACACTTCAGGTTGTACAGTTCCCTGCTCAGTTGCATCTTTTTCTGATTTGTTGATTTCTTGGTCTTTTAGCCACTTAACGATCACTTCTTCATAATGTTTTTCGTCACCACGCTGATAACCAGTATGGTCGTAAATTATTGCTCCGTCCTGATTTATTATCAAGGTACGCGGAATATTTGTAATATTAAATTGTTTTTGAACAACTTTTTTCGGATCGAATAATGTATGAAATTTAAAGCGATTAGATTTAACATGAGAAATAGCATTAGATTTTTTCCGTGGTTTATCAACGTTAATTGCCAAAACATTAACATTATCATATTTTTCATGGATTTCGTTTATTTTAGGAAGTCCATTTTTACATGGAACACACCATGTTGCCCAGAAATCTAAAATTACTAAACCTTCTTTTTGAAAATCTGATAATTTCACCTGTTTCCCTTCAAGATTCTCAAGTTTGAATTCGCCAGCTTTTTCGGCAGCAGTTAGTTGTAATGCCAGAACCAAGATCAGCATAAGCACAACAATATTTTTCATTATATTACACTCCTTACTTATTTACTTGTCACACTGAGTAATCCCGATTTATCGGGATGTATCGAAGTGTTTTTGTTACATATATCCTTCGATACAATTCAGCTAAAGCAGAATTACTCAGGATGAAATTTTTTATTATTCTTTCAGAATCTTTCATAAATAATATTACATATCCAATTTATAAAGAAACTTCAATAACATTATGCACAGCACATGAATTTTGATTATATGGTGTCTCTAAAGTTTGAATCCAGATCATAAGTGTAAGATCTTCGGGTAAACCTGTTGCATTATCCATATACCATTGTGGAAGAACATCAAGTTCATCGATCTCAAAATTAACAGGATTATCTAAATTAAAAGTTGAAATATCTACTGTTATCCGTTTTAAGACAATATTGTGATGCGGGTCGCCATGATGATTCGGATAATCTTCATTATAATCTTCCATCAAAACAGCAACCAATGAAAGGTTGTCAGTTGAGATAGAAGGATCAAGTTCGATCTGGACAGAAGTTGTAAGCAAAGTGTCTGTTAGATTTATCTGTAAATCAGACAATAATACCGAAATTGGTTCCTGCAGAAGCGGTATAATGGCTGTTTCAATTTCAGTCTGCACTTCTTCAACACAGGGTGCAGAATATACAATATGAGCGTTTCCATTCACTATGCCGAGAGGTAATGTCCCAGTATTTGGATAATAACTGAAGATATCAGTAAAGTCTCCTGCAAGTTGATCTCCAATATGGTACTCAACGTAAGAGAATCGGCTGCCGTATTGCATTCTCAGGTTGTGTAATGCTTCTTCAGCATTTGGGCAATTAGAACACCATTGACCGGTGAAAAGTTCAACTATAACACTTTTACCTATTACTGTAATATTCTTAGTTATTACGTTTTCATATACTCCATCAGAAACCTTTAATGTAACTGGAAAATCACCATTTGTTGCGAATGTGTAGTTTGGATTCTGATCATATGAATCTATTATTCCATCATCATTGAAATCCCATTCCCAGATTGTAATAGGATTAATTCCAGGAGAAGAAAGATCGGTAAAATTGATTTCAAGTTGATAATAATCCGGTTGATCATACTCAAAATCTGCTAAGGGCGAAAGTACATCCAGAACTTCAATACAAACTGTATCAGTACTCGTGCTTTTCCCATCATAGATTATTATAATTGCACTGTAAATATCTGGAGTATTATATACAAATACAACACTATCAGGATTGTTCTCTGATGTGTATATTTGTTCAGGAATTCCATCTCCGTCAAAATCCCAAATCCATTCTTCAATTGGTTTACTACCCAATTCAGAAACATCAAAAAAAGTTACTTCCAACGGAGAATAACCCTGAGTAACTGATACATTTATGTGAGCAATTGGTGGTTCGTAAAATTCATATTCAAACCTGTCACAGGAAAAAATTACTAATGTGAGAAAAAATATGATTAAGAATTTCTTCATTTTTTACCTTCTATTTTTTGGGAGCCAAAGCAATATAGGTTGGCAAACCGATAACTTCAAAGTGTTTTAATATCTCTTTTGTAGGAGATGCTTTGAGATTTTCAGCTTTATATTTTACTAAAATATAATTATCGAATTCTTCTATTACTTTTTCATCTTTAAAAGTAGTTGCGTCCATAGCCAGGCAATTCTTACACCAGGTTGCCCAGAAATCAATAAAGATTGGTTTCCCTGTTTTCTTAGCTTCTATCAAACCTTCTGTAAGCGAATGTTTCCATGGAAGTTCTGAAGTCTCATGAACTAATTCTGAAGTATCGATCGGTTTGTTGTGTTTAAAGATCTTAACACCAGTGTAAGCATAATAAATAGCAATTATTAGAATTATTATTCCAAATATAATTTTTACCCATTTCATCCAGTTACCCGGTTTAGGGAGGAAGGAGAGTCCGGCTCCGGCAAAAGGCCACGGAATTGCCATTCCAACACCTAATAAAAATGGTAAAAGCAATCCAGCAGGATTTCCAGCGGTATACAACGATGTCGAATAGATTATGACTGAGATCAAAACAGGAGCTACACAAGCACCAGCCAATACAGCAGCAATAATTCCAAGGATAAATACGGTTATAAATTTCCCCTTGCTTTTACCTCCTACCTTATTGCTCTGAAATTTGGAGAAATCAATTGGAATAATGTCGAACATTGCCAAAGCTAGAACAATGAAAAGAGCTGCAATAACCATATTGAACCAAGGAGATGAATTTATGGTGCCGAATTGAGAACCTGTAAGTACTACAACTACTCCCAGTAATCCATATGCCAACGCCATTCCCAAACCATAAACTCCACCTATCAAAAATCCTTTTGCTTTTGATTCCGATTGGGTGCCTGCTCCTAAAACAGCGATTGTTATAGGCATCATTGGAAGTACACAAGGGGTAAGGTTTAAAGCAATTCCACCCAGCAATATTAATATTATAATGAGCCAAATGCTCATATTTGCAAACTTATTTGTATTGAATGAACCAGGTTCTTTTGAATTTTCTAAAAATGAAACGAAATCTTCGCTATTTTGATATCCGGCTTCGATGCCTGTGATCTCAAAATCTTCTAATAAAAGAAGAAGTTCTTCAATATTATCTGTGCTTTTAATTTCTTTTTGTGTCTCTTCTGTTTTTTCTTTTTTATGAACTTCCACATCTACTGATAGTGATAAACTGAATTCAACTTCTTCCGGCATGAAACAAGTTCCACCTTCATCACAGAACTGATATCCAGCATAAACTTGAATTATTGGATCTCCTTTGAAATCTTCTGAGACTGTGAATTGCTTGGTTAATGTAACCGTTCCATGAAATTCAATACTGCCATCCTCCATTTTATCCCCTTCAGGATACACAGTTTGTTCAAATTTGATCCCTTCAATATCATCTACTTCAACAAAAAACATATCTTCTTGCAAAGTTTGATGATAACCTTCCGGTATCTTATATATTGCCATAATTTGGTCAGCTTCTATCTTAACAGTAATTACCTGCTTTGGATCTGGTAATTGTGCAGATAATGAAGTGAATAATAACATCACAGCGAATGTGATCCACAAAATTTTCCTCATTAATCCTCCATATCTTAATAATTTAATTTTTAATTAATATGCAATTTGCATTCCTAAAGATCAATATTTTCCTTCTTTAAAAATTCGTTAACTGAAAGTGCTTCGCTCCAATATTTGTAAAATGTTGTGATAAGTGTTTCAGCTAGATCTGAATGCTCAATAACCATGTATGTGAGGTTTTGATCTGGATTTACCTGATTTATCATCGAGAACATTACAGTATGATCATCAAACACATGCAACTTTATTGGAAGATGGTATGCTACTTTGATCTCTTCACCTTGATCTTCAAAATTCTTCATCCTTTTTGCAAAAAACTCAATATCATCTTTTTCTACTTCAAAGATCGATTTAAATACAACACCAGTCTTCATGCTCTCCTCTTGCTCCTCGTGAATATCAAGGTCTTTCGACATTGCATAGGGAGATTTGCAGAAAGAGAGTACAACTTCTTTAGATTCAAGTTCAAGGGTATGATGTTTTTTTATAATACTTGAAGGTGTTCCGTAAACTTCGATGAATTCGAGTGGAGATGAATTATCTGTATTAGATTTGTATATTGGTGAGAGCAGTTCCGGTAGTGAATTAAGAGTTTCTAATTTATCATTTTGTTCGCTAATTAGTTTATCAAAAGCTATATCGGGGTCAGCAGCTTGGAATCTTCTTATTTTTCCCAGCTTCTCAATGCATAATCCTTTGTTTATTAAACTTTCAAGAACAGAATAAATTCGTGAACGATTTACGTTGCAACATTGAGAAATTTCAGTAGCCGTAAATGTATGTTTCTGTAATAAGCAACTATACACTTTTGCTTCGTTTAAAGTGAGTCCGACTTCCATTAATTTATCTAAATAACTATCCATAATTTTCTCCTAAAATCACTGTTGCAACATATGGGGCAACAAAATATATTAATGTGAAATGTCAAATAAATATTAATAAAAACGCCCCGATTTCTCAAGGCATTCAAGGCTATTATGAATTATTTCATAAGGATCATTTTCTTAGTTGAAGTGTAATTCCCGGATCTCATTTTATAGAAGTATACTCCACTTGATACTGTCTTATTAGTATTATCAGTTCCTGTCCAAGTTGCAGAGAATTTTCCTGTTTCTTTAACATCATTAACAAGAGTTTTAACAAGTTGACCCCTTAAGTTGTAAACTTCTATTGTTACATTGCCGGCTTCTTTTATTGAATAGGCAATATTAGTTTCCGGGTTGAATGGATTGGGATAGTTATTATATAGAACAGTAGCAAGCGTGATTATATCTTCTCCTGTACCAACCAGCGGGATCATCTCAAAATCGATCACAGTAGTTTCACAAGGAATGATAAGCACATCTTCAGCGTAGGTGAATTCATTGTAATCTTCATGCTCACAGGTTAATTGATAGATACCATTCTGCAAAGAGAAAGAATATTGACCATTTTCGTCGGTAATATCTGAAAATTCACCAGCAGTAACCACTGCATCCATGATCGGTTCCAGAGAATTACTATCCAACACAGTCCCACAGATCGTTCCATCTGCTACATAGTCCACATTGAGATACGTTAAATATTGTTCCATTAAAAATGATTTTGTATTATTGCCGGTTCCATTAGTATAACAACCGAGAATAGTAGAAGAAATAATTGTTCTGTATCCCCTGTAATCGCTGGCAATAACGCGACCAACTCCTTCCTGAGATTCAAAAAGCAGTGTACCGGAAGTAGCTCCTAAGTAGTCAAGACTATAGTGACTATCTGTTCCACCATTGTAGATAAAGGTCAGGTCTTCCGTGATCGTTCCTGCTTGACCGTTTAATGAAGTTACTTCATAGTTCCCACCATCATTCAGGTATTCTGATCCAAACATAGAGAACATCTCACTTCCATCATGATTCATGCCGATATCGGGTGATTCGATATAAAGTGCACCACCGGCATTCAAATAATTTACAATATATTGTTGGTTTTCGGAATTCACGATTCCGGGAGGTGTAGCACCTCAACCCACGCAATATAAACCAAGACAGGCAAATACTACATTATAATTTCTTAATACTTTTGGCAGTTCTGTAACCACTTGATAATCTATTCCATTAGCAGTTAATGTTTCTTCAATGCCATCTTCACAATTTTTTGTTATACCGGTATTAGGGTCAGTATAATGGGAATCATTATCATTATCCCACAAAAGAAACTGTCTCTCTCCTTCCGGAAAAATTGAAACTCCAAAATCCTGAGTTATATTATTATCTTCAAATTCATCATCTATAAAGATAACCTCTCCATAAAGTTCTGTTTCTTCTAAAACCTCAGGAGTCCAGTAGAAATTGTAGGCTATCACTTCTAATGGTTGAATTGTCTCTGAAACATTGATACTACCTAATTCCAGACCACCTTCTTGGAACAATTTTACTGTGAAGGAATTTTGTTCAAACATGCCGATATTCCTCACGATCACTTGCCACATATCGGGTTGATTAATCTCTGCGTTTGGAGGGCCAAGTACTTCAATTGCTGCTAGGTCATTGTCGAATAAAGCAGTAATCATCACATTGTAAATATACCAGTAATCAAAATTATAAGTGGATGAACCGTAACTACGAAATTGAAGTTGAATATCTTCACCAGCAAATTCTGAAAGCGAAAGGACTACATCTTCACCACCTGTTGATCCCCAGTTCCCTCCAATCAATTCATATTCCCAAAGTTCTTGGGGTGAACCATCAATAATTACTCCAATCGTCATAATCTCATTTACTGGTGAATAAGAATCTATGAACTGGGTAACAATGAGATCCCCAACGTTATCCGGTAAAGAAAGTACTGGTGAAATAGCGGAAAGATCATAATTTGTGATCGTAGGTGTCCATGATAAACGTAAAGCTCCACCAGTAAATGACCAATTAGAATCAAGTGACCAATCAGAGGGTGCTGTTGCAAAAGTTTCTTCCCAATATGTAGACTGAGCGATCAGACTGATGGGAAAAAGAATCAAACATGTTAAAAATAATACTACTAACTTTTTCATACCTCTCTCCTTAGTTTTAATAACCTATTTTAAATAATACATACTAATTAAATACACTGTTGTACCTTAGGAGGCAACAAAAATTTTATAGAAGGTCTGTCAAATTATATTTTAAAATTATTAGAGCTTTTTTTCTATATATTATAAAAAAGTTTACCGCATTTATAGCCATCTGCGGCACTACTCATGATCCCACCTGCATAACCCGAACCTTCACCAATCGGGAATAGATTTGAAATTCCATTTGCCTGGAATGTATCACTCTCTCTAAGTATGCGAACAGGTGAAGAAGTTCTGGTTTCAGGTGCAAGTAAAAAACCATTCTCAATAAACCCGGGAATTCTTTTACTAAATTTTATTAAACCAAATCTAATTGCATCGGTTATGTTTTGTGGGAAAACTTGGTTTAGATTTTGTTGAAAAACTCCTGGTTGGTAACTGGTTAGCTTCTTATCTAAAGAAATTGAGTTTTTCATGAAACCATCAGCATTTTGAGATGGAGCAAAATAAGGTTGAGCATTATTAAAACATTTTTTCTCTATCTGTTGTTGGAATTTCATTCCGGCAAGAATATCATTACCAAAATCATTTCTGTTTACCGTTGCTACAATTGCACTATTAGCAAAAATGTTATCCCTATTTTTATAGCTCATTCCATTAATGACCAGGCTATTTTGTTCGGATGATCCGGCTACAATAAATCCACCCGGACACATACAAAAACTATAAATTCCTTTGTCCTTATATTTTGCTGTAAGACGATAAATTGCAGGACCAGTTAGCGATAGATCAGTTTTCTCACCATAAAAAGCATTGTTGATAAATTCCTGCGAATGCTCTATTCTAAAACCAACCGCGAAAGATTTGTTTTCCATTTCAATTTTATCTTTTAACATTACAAAGGTGTCACGGGCTGAATTTCCAATTGCCAGAATAAGTATTTCGGGTGAGTATTTTACTTTGTTTATAGTTACTTCAGTTATTTTATTATTATGAATTTCGATATTTTCCAATTTACTGTTCCAAAAGAATTTACAGCCTTTTTCTACTAAGAATTTTCTGAGATTAATTATAATATCTCTCAGTCCATCAGTTCCCAGGTGGGGCAGAGCATCGTATCTAATTGATTCATTTGCACCAAAATTTATTAGGTAATCTACAATTTTATTTGTATAATAATCTCTGGTTCTGGATGTAAGTTTACCATCGGAGAATGTGCCTGCTCCACCTTCACCAAATTGGACATTGCTGTTCTCATCCAGAATTCCTTCTTGCCAAAATTTTTCTACTTTTTTTGCACGCAGATCAATTGTCTCCCCTCGATCAAAAACGTATGGTTGAAATCCTTTTTCTACAAGTGACAGTGCTGCGAAAAGCCCGGCAGGTCCGGCCCCAATTATAAATGGATGAAGATCGGATAGTTTAATTGAACTATGGATGTAAGGTTCTACTTTGTTATATTTTTGGACTTCATTATTGAGTTTAATATTGAGATCAATATTAGCTGTAAGAGTAAAATTATATTTGAGGGAGTTTTTCTTACGAGCATCTATCGAGCGACGAATAATTTTAATATCCGTTAAGTGTTTTAAGGATATTTTTAACTTTTTC
>JAYEKK010000072.1:0-4236 GCA_034660955.1 Candidatus Cloacimonadota bacterium
TGTTGTTCTGCCGAAATAAGCCATAAAAAGAAAACTTGTTAATCCTAAAGAGAAGAAATTTAGAGCGATACCAACGATGACTTGATCTACATAACATTTAAAACTCATATAAGCGTGGATCATGCTTATAAGCAAGCCACCCAAACATCCGAAAATAATTCCAATTATAATACTTTGCGTGATATAGGCAGCCATAAAGCTGAAGAAAGCTCCGCTGAGCATTATTCCTTCCAAACCAATATTTAAAACACCGCTTCTTTCTGAAAAGGTTTCACCTAATCCGGCAAGCGTAAGAGGTACCGCCATTCTTAAAGATGCTGCAAACAGAGTAACAATAAAGTAAGGTGCAGTACCGGCTTCAACCATTATTTTATCCTCATTTTCTTTAATATGCCCGAGAACATAATATTCTTACCTAGTGCTAACAGAACAATGACCCCCATTAATACAGATGTAATTGAGGTCGGAATACCAGCCTGTCTTTGCATAGAATTTGCTCCAACCTGTAAAGCAGACAGCCCTATTGCTGAAATGATCACTCCCACTGGGTGATTTCTTCCCATTAAAGCTACAATAATTGCAATATAACCATAACCTGGAGAAATTCCTTCCAGCAGTCGATGATGGACACCGGCTATTTCACTAACTCCAGCTAATCCGGCCAAACCCCCACTAATAAGAGAAGCCAGTACGATATTCTTATAAACAGATATACCAGAGCAAGTTCCAGCTCTTTTATTGAAACCGACTACCCGCAGTTCATATCCAATTGTGGTTTTTTTCATAATAATATAGATCAGGACAGCGCAGGCGAGAGCCAGTATTAAGCCTCCGTGTAATCTGGTAGGATAAAGCAGAAGCGGGAAAGAAAGACTTTTGGGCATAACTGGCGAATAAGGTAGAGCAGATTCTGTATTTTTCAACACAGTCCTAACTAAAATTCCCACAATATTTATCGCAATATAATTGAACATGATCGTAGTAATTATTTCGGAAACGCCATATTTAGCTTTTAGAAAGCCTGGTATTACCGCCCAAATTCCTCCTAGAAGAAAACCTGCCAGAATAGCCACAGCAATATGTAGCATTGGCGGCATTGGAGGAAGAAAAACTCCCACAAATGTTATTGCAATAGCTCCCATATATAGTTGACCTTCTGCACCGATATTAAAAAAGCCGGTACTGAAAGCAACTGAAACACCTAACCCTGCTAAAATTAATGGTGTAGCTCTAACCATGATTTCTGCAAATCCATGCAGGGAACCAAAAATACCATAGAAAAAACTTCGCAAAGCAATTCCTGGATCGTATTTTGCTACTATTATGAGAATAGCGGCAAGTAGGAAAGTAATTAGAATAATAATCAAAGTTGAAACTATTTCCTTAGTATATTTCATAAACCAACTGTCTCCCGTTTATGTCCCGCCATCATTAATCCAATTTTGTTGAGATCGAGGTCAGTTCCATTTTTAACGATACCGATAATTCTGCCCTCAAATATTACAGCGATTCGATCACAAATACTGACGATCTCTTCCAGATCTGCCGAAATTAATAAAATACTGAGACCTTCGTTACGTTTATCTATCAGAATTTGTCGGACGAATTCAGTAGCACCGATATCTAAACCTCTGGTTGGCTGGCAGGCAAGCACTACCGATGGACCTGCGGCCAGCTCACGAGCTATAATTACTTTTTGTTGATTTCCGCCGGAAAGAAGACGTATCGGGGTTTTAATTCCCGGGGTTCTAATATCATAATCTTTGATTCTCTGCTCAGTCTTTGCTCTAACCACGTTATAATTAATGATACCCTTTTTAGAGAATGGTTTTTGGTCATAATCTTTTAATATCATATTTTCAGAAATATTCATGTCCAGTACAAGGCCTTCATGATGCCGATCATCAGTAATATAGGCAAGACCTGCTTTTTTTCTTGTTTTAAAATTGGTTCTATTCATATTCTTGCCTGTGATCAGAATAGTCCCTGAATCCGGTTTTCTGATTCCTGCTATAACTTCTGCTAATTCTTTCTGACCATTTCCATCAACACCGGCAATTCCAAAGATCTCACCCTTTTTAACTTGAAAAGAAATATCTGTGAGAGTTTTTAACTTTTTGTTGAGACCAACATGCTCAAGAACAAGTCCATTATCTTCACTCTCGATTACTTCTTCTCTACTGGAAAACGTTTTCAATGATCTTCCTATCATGTAGTTAGACAGTTCATTTTCGTTTGTTTCGGAGGTTTTTACTGTTGCCACATTTTTTCCATCTTTAAGAATAGTGACCTTATCAGTTATTTTAATTACTTCCGGTATTCTATGTGTTATTATTATTACAGAATGACCCTCTTTTTTTAATTTTTTAAGAATTTCAAAAAAATTATTTGTTTCTTGAGGTGTAAGCACGGCAGTAGGCTCATCTAAAATTAACAATTCCGCATTACGATATAGAGATTTTAGGATCTCAACTCTTTGTCTGGTACCTACGGATAATTTAGAGATCAGCTGGGTAGGGTCGACCTGAAGTCCATATTTTTTTGAGAGTTCAGTGATATCTTTAATAACTTTCTTTTTATTGTTAAAAGGATATCCTTTATCTTTTATGCCAAGGGTTATATTTTGCGCAACAGATAAAATTGGAACCAGCATAAAATGTTGATGTACCATTCCAATCCCACTTTCAATAGCATCTCGGGGAGACTTGAATGATACCTCTTCATCTTTCCATATTATTATTCCGCTGTCTTTGGTATATATTCCATAAAGGATGTTCATAAGGGTCGTTTTCCCTGCTCCATTTTCTCCAAGCAGGGCATGTATTTCACCTTTCTCTACAGTAAGGGAAATATTATCATTTGCGATTACTCCAGGAAATTCCTTAAAGATATCCTTCAATTGTAAATTTGGCATTTAATATATCCAATAAAAAAGGGTGGGACAAAGCCCACCCAAACATATCTTTATATCGTTCTTGTCTCTACAGAAGGAACAACAAGTGAACCATCTATAATTTGTTTTTTCAAATTTTCGATCTTTGTTTTAACTTCTTCAGGAATTTTAGTATCCAGATCATGATATGGAGCGATATCAATACATCCATCGCTGGTACCCAGTTCAATAATCTCACCTTTGAATGTTCCGTCTTTTACATGAGTTGCGGCAGCTAGAACCAAAGTGGGAACATTATAAATTGTACTGGACAGGATTGTGTTTGGTGCCAGGAAATTCTGATCATATGAATCGCCTGTAGCAAAAAGACCTTTTTCTTCAGCAGCCTTGATAGCGCCCGTTCCAGCCTGATTTGCACAGTGAGAAAGAACATCAGCACCTTTATCAATCATTGCCATTGTGGCTTCTTTACCTTTAGCAACATCAGTAAAAGTACCTACATAAACATCATAAACTACAATATCAGGATTTACAGATTTAGCACCTAATTTATAAGCTTCTAGAACTTGTACGATTGAAGGCTGTTCAACGCCTCCAATAATTCCCAATTTGCCCGTTGTAGACATTTCAGCAGCCAGAACGCCCATTAAATATCCAGCTTCCTTACAAGCCATTCTATAGGATGCAACATTATCTGAATGTGCATTAGATTCAATTGCTACAAATTTTGTATCGGGATATCTTTCTCCCACTCTTACTGCCGGATCTCCAAACTCAAATCCATGACCTATAATTAGATCATACCCTTGAGAAGCATAATCGATGTAACCTGCTTCGATATCTGCTACAGCTACATTTTCTGTATAGGCAGTCTCGAATCCGAGTTTCTCGCCAATATCCAACAACCCTTGGTAAGCGGCAGCATTCCACCCACCATCATTAACTGGTCCTGATGTAAGCATTGCTACTTTAAAAACATTGTCTCCAGCTGGTGCTTCCTTTTTTGCACAAGCAGTAAAGAGAAATGCAACTACCAAAAAAATCACTAATAATTTGTTAACCATCTTACTCCTCCTTTTTTCAGATTAAATTAAACTTCAGTCTGATCATTAAAATCTTTTACACTTAATTTATAATTAGAATCAGAATAAATGACTTTTTTACATGTCTCTTGAGCTTTATCAAATATTACAGATTCATTGATACCATTTAAATGCCCGTCTTCATAAACTACTTTTCCATTAATTATGGTCATTGTAACCGGTTCTGATATGCCAACTTTTACAGGAAGACTTGCCGGATCGTGCAACGTTCCCACATATTCCAGTTTTCTAGTGTCGAGC
>JAYEKK010000073.1:0-16082 GCA_034660955.1 Candidatus Cloacimonadota bacterium
TTTGGCCTATCAGGCAGGATGACACGAGCTCGGGGATTGCATTTGAATAACAAAAAAGCCCCTCAATTTGAGAGGCTTTTAATTTATCTTTTTTTGCTTATTTCACTAATCCCAGCCAGTCACCCAGCAAGAACTGAATACGTCCGATAAGCAATGATACACGAGCCATCACAGTATATCCAAATGAAGCACCGAATCCTATCATCATGAACCAGATCCCTACGTTGGTAACTTTACCGTAAATACCTTTATGAGCTTTCGAGAAGAAGAAATACAATAGAATAGTTACTGTTCCAATAAAGATAAGAGCAGTATTGATGCCATCTATCGGCAGCATTGCACTTCTCATTTGCACCAGTACTGATGAGTGTATTGACATCGGTACGCTCATACCAACAATACTCAATCCAAATACGATTGGATATCTAGCCAGCCAGCCCAAATTCTTACTGAACCTGAACATATAGAGTGAACCTATTATTGCAGGTATAATAATTATGAATTTATGGCTTAAGATAATTGGTGAGTAAACATAAGGCAGGAACACATTTTCATAAACCAATGGGATTGCATAACCCATAGAAACGCCGACAAGTAATGCTTCTGCAAATTTATAGAACGGATTATCTTTATATAAGAACGAGAAGATACTTAACGTTAGGAATGCTGCGACGAAATTACTTATTGTTTCAAACATGTTTCCCCCTATAATTCCTTTTTCCTGGTAATGAAAAAACCAATATTTCCCAGCAGTATAAAGAAGATCATCATGATATGTGCAACAGATTGTGCGTTCATACCAATACGTGCTTTTTTGTATTTGTAAGGAACGGTATCTCCGGTAATTGGAACACTTGTTTCCTTAATGATCTCTTTACTAAATGGTCTTCCATTAGGATAATCTTCACTTTCATAAGCCGCAAAAACATCAACCAGCTTTTCATATTCAGCAGCACCCTTAAGTCCTCTGAACATTCCCATAAGCTGACCTGTCTGTAAATACGGATAGTTATCGGCAACCATAACTGCGGTAACACCGGCAGCAATATTAGCACCAAATCTTGCTCTTGCATATGTGATCCATTGAATTGCACTACCGCTTGCTGCAAAGTCAATAACCAGATTCAAGTCATCATAGTTCTTGATATTTTTCATAATTTCCAGGTTTTCTACTTTTCTTCCCTGAGAATCTGTCTCTACTGCTTTTGCAATATCATCACCCATTCCGAGCATTATTGGTAGCCTCAGAACCCATGGTTTATAACCAAAGTTACAGTAATCTACCCCGGCTTGAACATCGAAATCTTCTTTGGCTGTATTAATAGCATAATCTACAAGTGGTGCAGCTGCAGGAAGCCAGCAGATCGTAAAGACTTTTATGTTTCTTTCGAAGCAATGTCTTAACACCGAAACTTCCATCGGAAATAATTCCGGCATTGTAGATGCATCATGTGTGAATGACATCAACACTGCTTTAGTTTCATCACCTGCAAAGGAATCAACTTTTTTATAAATATCCTCTGTAGGTTTAGTAACATATGTAGGTGAATTAAACGGGATAAGAAGCGGAATAATAATAGAAAATGCTACAACAATATAGATGTAACGTCTATCAATATTCTGGATCTTATCGAAGAATTTTATTACATTCTTATTCATCTTAGTCACCTCCACCCAAATAAGTTCTTTCTATTCCAAGCAAGATCTTAAGTGAAGTTGCTGTTATTCCAAGCCCTACACCTATCATAATTGCACGCTTTGCAGCAAGGTTAGGAACATTAAGTATCCATGTAGATGCTTCCGGGATCCATTTTGAGATCATGGCACCCAGTGGAACCTGCCCCAGCATCACGATCACAGCTGCGATAAGAAGAACTGTGGCTTCAGCAGATCTCGCACGGAAAGCCTTATATGCTGCAGAGGCAATATAGAATGCAAGCAAGGCAAACATAGTAGCACTCATAGGCATCTGAACATTCTCGAACAACCACATGTACGGTGTTCCAACATGAGTTCCCCAGATAAATCCTGCCAGTGCAGTAAATATAAGTCCGGATAATGTTATAACACTATATTGCCAGTTGGGAACTTTACGTTTGATCTTTGTTCCATGAACCATGAATAAACTCATAATACCAAGTGACACTGCGAATGGTGATACCGCTTTTACCCAATCTTGAAACCAGTCGAAGAAATCAGCAGATACTTTATGCGGGATAAATGAATGTGCTACAAACATAAATCCCATGGTTATAATTATTATTAAAGGAATTCGTCGTTTCATCTATCCTCCTATTTTGTTGGGAATGCATTTATCAGGAACGTGGCATGAACCGTTGAGAATATAGTTCCGATAATAACAAACGCTAAAATTATAAATTTGTAATAATCAACTGCTTTCAATGTTCCAAGTTGCAGCGGTTCACGTGCAAGGTAGGCTGAAGCAGCATATAATTCTTCTCCGATAAGTGTGTAGTCACAGGTAGTAATAAAGAACGGGATCTGTGTAACAGCATCGGTACCGGCGATTTGAATTGCTCCGGTTGTACTTCCGGTTTCAGTCATGATTAGTGATTCTGCAAAGAACATTCCCATATAGAAGTTAGTAGCAGTTTTTTCACGGATCATTATACCGTTTACACCGGCAACAAAAGCAAATTGAGCAGTTGTAATAAAGAAAACACTGTTCTTATCATGAGAGTCGGGACGTCCTGCTTCATAATGAGCTTCTTTTACAACTTCCTGTGCAATTGGAAGTACTATGTAGTCACGAACAGGAACTAATATCTTAGTATCATATTCAGCGGCTTTCTTGGCAACACGACCCAATATGGAAAGACCTGCCAATGTCGCCACATCACTGATGCCCGAAAGACCGGGAACAAATAAAATTGGTTTTCCCATTTCCGTTGCTCGACCAATAGCATTATCAATTTCATCAATTCCGGCAATAGGTCTTATGTAGAGTTCCTTTCCGCTTTTCGCCTGTCGGATCATGAAGAAAACCATGAAGCCAAAGATAAATGTTGCAAAAAGAGCCGGTAATTTATCTGCCTGGAACCAATTTGGGATCGGATAGAAATGATCTTTGCCCAATGTTGTGTATGTTTCTCTTGCAGATTTGTTAAATGGTAATTTTCCTACTTCCTCAGTGTAATAAACCTCAGAAAGTGCAAAGTGTGCTTTGCCGTCTGTTTTTACCATTTTGTATTTAAAAGAGCGACCGGCAATAGTTTTAACTTTTTCTAGGAATTTCAATCTTGATTTTTTACTCTTAATTGTTGCAGCTTTTTTAAGGATTGGATTATTTTTCACAAGTTCGATCTGTTCTTGATAATATTCAATAGCTGCATCGGCATTAGTAATATCCGCTTCTGTTTCCAAGGTATCTTTTGATGCAGTATATTCAGCAATTTCTTTTTTGTAATTTTCAATTGATTTCGCAACTTCTTCTGCATAAAGATTTGTTACAATGGGGTTTTCCAGTTCATCATCCAATCTTACTGTGAATGTTGGAGTAACAAGGAATAATCCTTTTTTAGCATCAAATTTACTAACACCCTTAAATGTTGTACTACTAAAACTGATGTTATCAACAATTTCTCTTTGAGCACCAAGTGTGTTTTTTGAAAGTCTCCACTCTTCATTTGAATAATTATTCTTATAAATGGAATAAGTATATTTATTTACCTCTTCTCCATTGAGATATAATAATCCCGGCTGTAGAGATTTTACATCTTCATTAAAGATAAGGTCTTGAGTATATATTTGATCTTCACCAGTGTCTCCATTAGCTACAACTCTCATCTCAAAAGAAATTTTATTAGAAGGTTTTTCCAGGGTGATCTTTAGTTTATTATCCTGATAAAACTCGTTGATAGAAGTGATCTCTTTTCCGTCTTCGTCAGAAACAATAAAATATACATTCTTAATTTTATCGTATTTTACGTTTTTGTAAATATCGTAATTAACAAGGATTTTCGTTTTATCATCATTCAGATAAGTACAATTAGTAAGGAAAACAGTTGGTTTTTCCCAGTAAATTGCATTGTAGTCACCTTTGTCGTTTTTTCTGTCTTCAACAATCCATTCATCAGAAATTTTTGGGAGGTTGGAAGAATTAGTAATTTCAAATGTGCTTGGATCTGAGAATGTTTCATATCCTGCTCTGTCTTGAAGTGAAAATACTGCAACATAATCTTCAATGTTTCCAACTTCCACATCAATGTCACGATCTTCATTAATGATCTTACCATCTATGATATTTACTGCAACAGTATTATCAGGTGTATAAGGATAACCACAATATCTTTGGTAAATAAGTTGAGCAGGATTTTCTAGAGAAGTTTCAAGTTCAGGATCCATTTCTGCTTTTTGCTGCTCTTCTACGTAAGCGTTGAATTTGTTAAGATCAGTTTTCTTAACAAGGTATACACTGTGATTAGTTTGATCATCTGTAAATAATGATCTTATCCATTCAAATTGCAGGCGGGTTTTATCCTCTACATAAACAGAATATAATTCCCGGATCTTCTCTGGGGAGTTATCAATTGGTATACCGATAACTGGTTCTGCATAAGGCATGTATTTTCGAGATTCGGTTACTGCAATTACAGTATAGTAGTATTCTTTTTCGGCACGAAGTTTCTTCAACAAATAATGGAAATGGCGTAATTTTAATCCGGCATATACTTTTGTTTCATCATCTTCTGTGATTTCTATTTTTGTATTTTTATAGAGAAAATCTTTTTCTGGAATAACACCTAAGATTCTATAATTGGTTAATTGAGGTCCGGTTACAGTGATGTCTCGTGGTAAACGTCCAAAAAGCGGACTATCATCCGGTTGTTGTTTTTCCTTTTTCAACTTCCTTGGAGATTGAATATCAACAAATCGGTTGTATCCGGAATCATAATAATACATTACATCCCCGGCAACACCCGTTTTTACATTAACATCAACCTTACCATGGTAGAAAAGAGAATCAGATGTAACACCGCGGTATATGCGGTATTCAATAATTCTTTTCTCTTTTGGTAAAGGTTTCCAGCTTAATACTAATCCACTCCCGTCATCATCCGGAATATCATTTGCTCTTAAGTTTTCTACAATATAGCTTGATGTATCAACCGCAGCATGTGAAGGGATTGGAGCCAATAAGAAACCAAAAACCATTAAAAACAGGACTATTCCTGCTTTAGCATAGTTTAATTTCATAAACTTCTCCTTTTTATTATTCTCACTTACTTCTATTATGAAAATTCTTTCCAAAAACATCTATTTTACCTTATTGTGTCAATCACAATTTTAGCTTTAATAATGAGCATACCAGCATTAGAATTATTTGTTCGAATTAGTTGTTGATCCGGAGATAAAATATCTCTGTAAACTTTCTATTGAAGAAGAGAATTCATCCATCTCATTCTTTGGAATTGGAGGACCCGAAACATTCTTTAATTTCAGAGGATTAATTGCCTTATTATAATGATAGATAGTATAATGCAGGTGATTACCGGTGGAAAGTCCTGTTGATCCTACATAGCCAATTACATCGTGCTGTTTGACTCTGCTTCCTACCTTGTATTTCCCATAACTACTAAGATGACCGTAAAGTGTTTTGTACCCATTCCCATGTCGTATTATAATAGTTTTGCCATATCCACCTTTTTGCCCGTTAACGGTTGGATGTCCTCCTTTCCAACCTCTATGGATAATTTTTCCATCTGCAGAAGCTTCTACCGGAGTTCCATAAGAAGCTGCGTAATCTACACCATTATGAAATCTTGTTTTTTTAGTTATTGGATGATATCGACTTCCAAAATATGACGAGATTCTTCTATAATTCAGGGGGGATTTTAGGAAGGCTTTTTGGATACAGATACCCATTCTATCATAATATCTGGTCTCTTCTTTTTTATTGGTATACCTATATGCAGTATCATTATAGTTTTTGCTGGAATATTTTGCCGCAAGGATATTCCCAGATCTCACAAAATTTCCATCTACATCCATGTTTTTTTCGTACACAACGTGGAACTTATCGCCTTTTTGCGGATCTATAAAAAAATCTATATCCCATTGGAATATCTGGGTGAACATCACGATAGTTGCAGGATCAATTCCCTCATCGCTCATACCTTGCCATAAAGAAGATCCTATTTCACCTTCAGAAACGGAAATTTCTTTTATCAATTTCAGGGTGTCGATTTGAGAATAGAAAACATTGGAAGTATCTCTAATAATTCTGTAATTATGAATTTGATTGGGCTTAAAACTGAGTTCATGAATGATATTGAGAGAATCTAGCTTAACTGTAAAACTATCGTTGGGGTGAGCACGTCTAAGATCGTAGAGTGAATCCAGTTTGTTTACAAGTTTAAATACCAGTCCATTCTCTAATCCTTCATCCATAAGTGCATTTGCAAGGGTTTCTCCTTCTTCAAGCACTCCAGTTTTATAAATAAAAGGATCAATCTCTTCAACTTCTTCTTTTTGTGTTGTACAAGCCAAGAATAAGAAAAGAACAATTATCAATATTGCAACTTTCTTCATAATTTATTTTCCATATTTTGCTTTTTTGTAGTAAGTGTTAAATATGTCAAATAAATTCGAGAAATAAGCAAAAAACTTGACCTATATAGCAATTTGAAAGGATTTGAATATTAATGTGAATAAAGAGTTCTGCGTCATAGGTTGTTTTTGTCATCCTGATCCCGAAAGCTTTCGGGATTGTTCTCTGGAAGGATCCCCGCTTATAATGAGATTCTTCGTGAGAAAATTCTATGAAGATTTTCTCAGAAAGACAACAATATTACATTTTGCATAACTCATTTATATATTTCATTAAAGGAGTTTTATGTTTAATATAATTGGTGCTATTGTAGCTTTAGGAGTTTTAGTAACTTTTCATGAATTGGGGCATTTCATTGCTGCCCGGATATTCAATGTAGAAGTAGAAAAATTCTCAATTGGATTTGGACCCAAGTTATTAGCTTTTAAAAAAGGTAAGACAGAATATAGAATTTCATTGATCCCACTTGGGGGGTATTTGAAGATGAAGGGTGAAAATCCTGATGAAGAAGTTGAGGATACAGAAAATTCATTTAAAACAAAAATGTGGTGGCAACGTGCGATAATAGCTTTTGCCGGACCTTTTGCTAATTTAATTTTAGCTCTGTTTATTTTCATTCTCACCTTTGCAATTGGTAAACATTTTGAAGATCAACTTCCAATAGTAGGAGAAGTTAGTGCACATTATGCTGAATTTGTACAAGAAAAAGATATGATATTACAAGTAAATGATAAAGATGTAAATGGTTGGACTCAAATTATTCAATATGTAAAAATTGATGAAGAAAATACTTTTCTTATCAAGCGAAATAATGAGCAGATTCTAATTACTAATAATGAAGTTGAACCCAAAACCTGGGTGACCGAAATATTACCTTATGTCCCTGCTGTGATAGGAGAAGTGGCACCGGGCATGGCAGCTTATAAATCCGGTTTAATGGATAATGATGAAATATTATCAGTTGATGGAAAAGATGTAAAAAACTGGTATGAAATGCGTACAGCTATCACTACAAATGAAAATAAATCGATTACACTTAAGATAAAACGCGGTGATGATATCTTTGAAAAATCTTTAATACCTGAAGAGAATATTTTGGATAATAACCGAATAATCGGAGTTACGCAATACATGCCTGTAAAATATATTGAAAGATATAGTTTATTGGAATCGGTGAAATACGGAACAATTGGAACTATAAATTTTGTATATCTGAATTATGCTATGCTCTATAAATTGATTGCAAATCCAAGTGCGATCAAGAATAATCTTGGTGGACCTGTGATGATCTATGCAATGTCTGCGCAAACTGTAGATAAGGGGATTGACAGCATACTTTCCTTTATAGCTGCGATCAGCATAATTCTAATGATCATGAATTTGCTTCCTATTCCAATACTTGATGGAGGTCATATTTTCTTTTGTTTTATCGAAGGGATCAGAAAGAAACCTTTGAATATGAAGATTCAAATAGCATTACAAAATATTGGGCTTTTCATACTTGTTTTCTTAATGGTTTTTGCCTTCTGGAATGATCTCAGTAGGTTGTTCAGTCGCAGCAGTTCTATTAACAAGCAAAAGATTGAGATGGGAAAATAGGAGTTGAAACCTTGAAATCGCTTCTTACAAGTTGTCTTGCAGTTAGCAATTTTAAGGTTGAAAATGAGAGTAAAGAAAGTGGAAGAAACCTTAAAAGGATTAAGCAGGAAGCAATGTTGAAAGAAATCCTTTCAAAGTTAATATAGGAGATAATATTTTCGATTTTAATATTGAAGCCAGAAGTGAAAACGCGCGAGCAGGTGTTTTACAAACTCCTCACGGTGATATTAAAACGCCGATATTTATGCCGGTCGGTACACGGGCAACGGTTAAAACTTTAGATCCCCTAGATCTACATAATGTAAATGCACAAATAATTTTAGGGAATACATATCATCTATATTTACGCCCGGGTCATAAATTGATAAAAAAAGCGGGCGGTTTGCATAAGTTTATGGGTTGGAATAAACCAATTCTTACTGATAGTGGTGGTTTTCAGGTAATGAGCCTGGCTGGTTTGCGTAAGATCACTCCCGAAGGAGTTCGCTTTCAATCTCATATTGATGGAAGTTATCATATGTTCACACCGGAAAAAGTGATTGAGATTCAAAACGCAATTGGAGCTGATATTATCATGTCTTTCGATGAATGCCCACCATTTCCAGCTACAAAGAAATATGTTGCAGATTCATTAATAACGACATTGGATTGGGCTGCACGAGGGAAGGCTGTTCATGAAAATACTGAACAGCAGGCATTATTCGGAATTGTGCAAGGTGGAATTTACAAAGATCTGCGTGAAGAAAGTGCAAAGAAATTAATGGAAATGGATTTTCCAGGTTATTCAATTGGTGGTTTGGCTGTTGGTGAGAAGAAAGAAGATATGTTTAAGATCACAAAATTTCTTAACAATGTTTTACCAATGAACAAACCCAGATATTTAATGGGTGTTGGAACTCCAGGTGATTTGTTGAAAAACATAGAAAATGGTATCGATATGTTCGATTGTGTGATGCCGACCAGAAATGCGAGGAAAGGAACTATCTTTAGCTGGAATGGAAAAATGATAATAAAATCCGCCAGATATAAAGAGGATTTTTTGCCAATTGATGAAAATTGCCAATGTTATACTTGCCGGAATTTCTCTCGTGCCTATATTCGACACTTATTTAATGTTAATGAATTATTGGGGATGAGGTTAGCTTCTATTCACAGTTTGCATTTTTACATGGATGTTGTTACAAAAGCAAGAGAGGCAATTCTGGATGGGAACTACGCTGCATTCAATAATAAGTACGCAGAAAAACTCGATATGAGAATGGAGTAAGTATGAGTAAATTTACAGAAATCGATCTTTCTAACCTTAAAAAAACCTCGATCAGATCCAGATCGAGTTTAGTGAAAAAAGGCAGCTTTTCTAAACCCTCATTAAATAGTTTTAATGAATTTACACAGTCATTACCGAATATACTAAAAGCAAAAGATTTCAATGAATTACTGGATAAATGTGTTCAAGCATATAAAAATGATAAACCTATTATTGTTGCACTGGGTGGTCATGTTATCAAATGCGGTTTAGCTCCATTTATTATTGAGATGATGGAAATGGGTTTAATAACAGCATTAGCTTCAAATGGTTCGGTTGTCATCCACGATTATGAAATTGCCCGATTTGGTGAGACTTCTGAAGATGTGGCGGCGGCCTTAGAATCGGGTGAATTTGGAATGGTAAAAGAAACTTGTGACGGGATCAATAAAATTATTAATTCTGCTTATAAAAAACTTGGTTATGGTGAAGCTATCGGGAAAAACCTGATAGAAATAAAAGCAGAAAATAATCATCTTTCACTTTTTGCAAATGCATATAAATTAGACATTCCATTTACTGTGCATGTAGCTTTGGGAACTGATATTGTTCATCAACATGAAACAGCAAACGGTTCTGCTATTGGTGATTGCTCAATGCGTGATTTTAGGATTCTTTGCAATAATTTAATTAAACTTAATAATGGCGGTGTTTTCCTGAATTTTGGTTCAGCAGTTATTATGCCGGAAGTATTTTTGAAAGCTGTAACGGTTGTTCGCAATCTGGGTTATCCTCTTAATAATTTCTATACTGCTGTTTTCGATATGAATATGCATTACAGACCCCAAACTAATATTGTTCACCGACCCACATTAAGCGGAGGAAAAGGTTATTATTTTATTGGGCATCATGAGATCATGATACCTCTGTTTTTCCAAACTTTAAAAGGAAGAATTAAGAATGCGTAAAATATTACTAATTATCTTCTTAATTCTTATTTTAATATCTCTTACAGCAGAAGAGAAAGTTATTACAAAACAACCGCTTAAAGCCGCCATTCTTTCCTGTTTTATTCCGGGAGGAGGTCAGTTATATAACGGAAAATATTTAAAAACTGGATTTGTACTTGCACTGGAGGGCAGCTTCATTGGTCTTGCTGCATATCATCATCTCGAAGCGGAGAGATATTATGATAAATATAAGGTTTCATTATCAGAAACAGATTATAATGAATATGTGAAATATTATGAAAAACGTCAAAGTGACTTCTTCTGGGTTGGAGCAATTATTTTTCTTTCTGCTATCGATGCATATGTGGATGCTCATCTTTTTGATTTTGAAGAGAAAAAAAATAAAATCCACCTTAAATTTGAGAATAATACAGTTGGATTTGTTTATAATTTTTAAGGAATGAAAATGAATAATAAATTTGTAATTGCTATAGACGGTCCGGCTGCTTCCGGCAAAAGTACAACGGCAAAACAGTTAGCAATAAAATTGAAATATGTTTATATTGATACAGGAGCTATGTATCGTGCTTCTGGTCTGTGTACCTTGTTGCAAAATATAAGCTTAGATGATGAGGTCGCACTAAAAGAAATGCTTGATAAAATTAGTATTAGAATAGAATATGAAGAAAACGGGAATAAAATATTTTTGAATGAGGAAGATGTTACAGAACGGATAAGAGAAGCGGATATTACAAAGTTGTCTTCCCAGATAGCAGTAATCGGAATGGTTCGGAAGAAAATGGTCGAATTACAACGTAAAATTGGAGAAAATGGCGGTGTCGTCATGGATGGCAGAGATATTGGAACGGTTGTATTTCCTAATGCTGATTTTAAATTCTTTATGATTGCTGATGTGAAAACACGTGCTTTACGCAGATGGGAAGAGACTAAAGAAAAAGGTGAGAGCATTACATTGGAAGAAATCGAAGAGGAACTGATTTGGAGAGATAAAAATGATACTACTCGTGAAATATCTCCACTTAAGCAAGCGGAAGATGCAATTTCAGTAGATACTTCAAAGATGTCGATAAATGAACAAGTACAATTTGTTTACAATAAAATCAAGTGAGTTGAGTATGAATAAATTATATAATGTTTTAACATATTCCGTTCGTAAATTTACTAAAATCTTTATGGGGTTAAAGATTGAGAATGAACAAAGATTGGCAAATGCAGAGAATTGCATTATTGTAGCAAATCATATTTCTATATTCGATCCTCCATTTATCGGTTCTCTCATACCTCTGGAAATTCATTATTTAGCTAAATCTGAGATATTTAAAAACAAATTAATGGATAAGTTTTTCAGATCGATAAACGCAATTCCTGTAAAAAGAGGAAGAATTGACAAATATGCAATTACGACCGTGCAAACACTTTTAAGTTCAGGTCATTCAATGTTAATCTTTCCTGAAGGAACTCGCAATGGCGGAAAAGCAAAGGCTGGAGTTGGAAAATTTGCAATTCAGATGAAAGTTGATATTCTTCCAATTCATATTGAGAATTCTAACAATATTCTAAAATGCCTTTTTAGGAAAAGGCATTTACATATAATTATCGGAGAAAAATATAAATATGAAGAATTTGCTCATTTGGAAGAGAAGAAAGAAAATTATCGCGAACTTGCAAACATAGTTTATGAAAAGATAAAGGATCTAAAAAAATGCGTGTGAGAATTGCCAAAAATTCAGGTTTTTGTTTTGGAGTGAAAAGAGCTATAAAAATAGCACTTAAAACATCTAAAGACAATCATGAGATAGTTACTCTTGGTCCAATTATTCATAATCCGCAAATGGTTGCAAAACTTGAGAGTGAAAACATAATAAAAGTTGATAATATTGAACAGATAAAAGGGCGTCCTACAATAATCCGATCACACGGCATAAAAAAAGAAATTCTGGAAGAATTAGAAAAGAATAATATCGAAATAATTAATGCAACTTGTCCTTATGTTTCAAAAACACAGGATTATGTAAAATCTCTTTCCGAAGAAGGATACGATCTAATTATTTTAGGAGATCGGGATCACCCGGAAGTTAAAGCTCTACGATCATATGTGGATAAAGAAGTAATAATCGTGGCAAATGCGGATGAACTAGTAGATAAACAGTTTAAAAAAGTTGGAATTATTTCCCAAACAACCAGAAGAGTTGAAGATCTTCAAGATTTGGTAAAGACATTGGTTCCCAGATGTCACGAAATGCGTGTTATAAACACGATTTGCAATGCTACAACCATTCGCCAAAATTCAACTTTAGCTCTTGCAAGAGAGAGTGATGTTATGATTGTTGTAGGTGGTAAAAATAGTTCAAATACAAAAATGCTTGCCAGAATTTGCGAAAATTTTGTAAAGACCTATCATATTGAGATAGCTTGTGAAATTGATAAAAGTTGGTTCAAAGATAAGCAGGATATTGGATTAACAGCTGGAGCTTCTACGCCCGATTGGGTTATTGTAGAAGTGTACAATGAAATTTTAGAGTGTATAGGGAATATTAATAAAGTCGATAAAATCGAAGATATTCCTGGTTTTAAGGAGGAATAATGTTTGTTAACGATCAAAATGAAGTTTTCGAAACTAATGAAACTATCGAAAAAACAGAAGATGAACAATCTGAAGTTCAAGAAGAATCTAACGAAGAGAAAACGAAAGTAAAAAAGGAAAAAAAAGAAGAAGAAAAAAAAGAATTAAGTAATGATGATTTTGAAGAAGATATGGAGTCTTTACTTGATGAACATTTCAAAAAATTTGAACAAGGTAAAATTGTTGAAGGTATTGTAGTGAGTGTTGATGAGCGCTCAGTTCTTGTTGATATTGGTTTTAAATCTGAAAGTGCGATATCTATTCGGGAATTTTCTAATTCCAATTTACCTGAAGTAGGCAGTAAAATTAAAGTTTATATTGATTCTGTTGAAGATGGTATTGGCAGACTCAGGCTTTCTAAAAAGAAAGCAGATTTTTATCTAAATCTAGAAAAACTTGAAAAGATCATGGAAGAGAATCAAACTGTTTCCGGAATTCTTATACGTCGTGTAAAAGGCGGAATGATAGTTGATTTAGAAAACTTGGAAGCTTTTTTACCTGGGTCACAAATTTCCACAAAACCAATCCCGAATTTAGATCAATTCATCGGAAAAGAAAGTGAATTCAAAATAATCAAAATTGATAAAGATCGTCGGAATATCATTGTTTCTAGAAAGCAAGTTCTTCTCGAAGAGCAGCAATCACGTCTGGAAGGTCTTAAAGAAGATATCTCTGAAGGGGCAGAACTTGACGGTGAAGTAAGAAATATTACTGATTACGGTGCTTTTATTGATCTGGGTGGAATTGATGGATTACTTCATATCACAGATATGAGTTGGGGCCACATCAAGCATCCTTCTGACATGTTGAATATCGGAGATAAGGTTAAAGTTAAAGTACTAAAATTTGATATAGAAAATGAAAAAGTTTCACTTGGTTTAAAACAGTTGGTTCCACATCCTTGGGAAAATATTGAAACAAAATATCCAGAAGGAACAATTGTTTCCGGTAAAGTTGTAAATATTACTAATTACGGTGCTTTTGTAGAACTTGAATCTGGTGTTGAAGGTCTTGTACATGTTTCAGAAATGAGCTGGACAAAGAAGATAAAACACCCGAAGCAAATGTTCAAAAAAGGAGATTCAATAAAAGCGATAGTTCTTTCTACTTCTAAAGAAGAGAGAAGGATTTCTCTTGGTGTTAAGCAGATGGAAGCAAATCCATGGCTTACTATCGAAGATAGATATCCAGTTGGAACTCAAATCAAAGGTGTTGTGAAAAGCATAACTCCATTTGGTGTATTTGTTGAGATTGAAGAAGATATTGAAGGCTTGATCCATATTTCTGATATCTCTTGGACAAAACGAATTTATCATCCAAAAGAAGTTCTAAATAAAGGTGATGAACTTGAAGTTAAAGTACTTTCTATAGATAAAACATTACATAGAATTGCATTGGGGATCAAACAATTACAAATTGATCCGTGGGATAATTTAGATCAGAGACTTCCAATTAATACAGAAGTGAAAGCAAAAATTGTAAAGATCATTGCTAAAGGTGTCCTAGTTGATGTTTTTGTTGATGAAAATTCTGTTGAAGGATTTATTCCTCTTTCGCATCTGGCAATTCCGGGACTCAAAAAAGCAGGAATGGCTTTTGAAGTAGAGGAAGAATTACCACTTAAAGTTATTGAACTTGATCTGGAAAACAGGCGCTTGATCTTAAGTGTGAAAGCATTTTTCTTTGCTCGAGATAAAGACGAATTCAATGAATTTGTAGAAGAACATCAAGAAAGGGTAAATAAAAAATCTGAAAAGAGAAAAGCTATCAAAGAGAATCTTGTAGAAGAAGATAAGAAAGAAGCTAAACCCGAAGAATCTAAAGAAAAAAAAGTAGAGGAGGTGAAAGCTGAAGTAGATTCTAAAGTGATAGAAGAAGCTATTGAAGTAGAAGCCCAAATTACACCAGAAGAAAAAACTGTTAAGGATGAAGTTAAAGAAGAAGAAGAGACAGAAGAAAAATCTGATAAGAAAATCGAAGAAGTAAAAGAAGTTGTTGAAGAAAAGATTAAAGAAGAAAAGTTAGATGAATAACAACTTAATTATTTTTCTATAAATAAGTAATAAAAGATAGACCGGCATGAGCCGGTCTTCTTTTTTTATTAGGAAGGAGAAAAGTATGACTGAATCAATAGACTCATTTTTTAATACGGATGAACAAATATTTATAATTGGGTTTATGGGAGTTGGGAAAACTTATCTGGGTGAGAAATTAGCAGAGAAATTAAATATGAAGTTTCATGATATTGACCGTGAAATAGAGAGAGAAGCAAAACTTGATGTTAATGATATATTCAAACTTAAAGGTGAAAAGGTATTTCGTGAACTGGAATCCAGGGTATTAAAAAACTGGAATAAATCCGGGATCATTTCAACAGGTGGCGGGATAGTAGAATTACAGAAAAATAGAGATATTATTAAAATAAACAAAACTATCTGGCTAAATCCTTCCTGGCAAATTATCAGATCAAGAATTCTGAATTCATACAGACCTCTTGTTCTTGATCGAGGTGAAAATGAACTTTACAAATTGTGGGATCAGCGTAAAGAACTGTATAGACAATGTGCAGATATTGAATTTACAAAAAATAGTTTAGATGATCTATTAGAGTTGTTGAGTGAAATGTAAATTACATTTTATAAACCGAATATAATAATTTGAGTTATTAGTCTTTAAAAAAGCCTAGTTTGAAACAAAAAAACCTTCAAGGTTTTAAAAACCTTGAAGGTTTTCTAATTATTTTTTATTTATTTGTTCCCACGACTGAAGTCATGGGCTACATTTATGTGTACTGCAACGTTGCACATATTATCAACGTGCAATGTTAGCATTTACAATAACCCGACTCGGGTTTTGCACACTCGAGTCGGGTTAGAAGGTATTATTTCAGCAGTATCATTTTCTTAATGCTGGTATAATCTCCGTTCATAGAGGATGCATCGAAGCCATTGAAGTATACTCCACTTGATACACTTTTACCGGATTCATCTCTTCCGTCCCAGACTATAGAATGAGAACCAGCCTGTAGATTATCATTAACCAGTGTTCTCACTTTCTGACCACGTATATTGT
>JAYEKK010000074.1:0-4145 GCA_034660955.1 Candidatus Cloacimonadota bacterium
ATTCTGATAATGGATATGCCTTCCTATCAATTTTTGCCATATCATTTTGGATCGAATAATGTAGAGATGGTGATTAAGAATGGGAAAGTTATCAGATAAATAAAAAAAACCTTCAAGGTTTTCAAAACCTTGAAGGTTTCAGCTTAAATTTTTTTTACTTCAATTTTTTAAGTAATTCCACAGCTTCTTTCTGCATTAATTTATCTGCATCATCAAGTGGTGTCATTTCGGTAGCTGTATGCAAATATTTCTTTGCTTCTTCTTTATCTTTCAGTTTTATAAATGCTTTACCTATCCACAAATAATGACGAACCTCATCTGATTTAGCTTCAATTGCTTTTTTGTAAAATTCAACTGACTCTTCAAAACTGGCTTTTGGTGGAGTTTCATAAACTATTTTTGCAACTGTTCTTTCAATCCAGCTAAGATCTGCAAGCTCATAATGCCATCTGCCAAGTAAATGTAACGAACCATCATATGTTGGATCAAGCTCAATCGCTTTCAAACCGTATTCTTCAACATCATAAGAATTTATAATCTTCTGTTTTGTACCTTCCAGCATCCCAATCTTTCCAATTAGAACAGCATACCAATGATTTGCTCTGGCTGAATTCGGATCAATTTGAACAGCTTCTTTTGCAGCTTCAAATCCAGGATAAAAATGAGCCTTATGAACTTCTTCATCGTCAGTCTGGTCGGCAATATCAAAATGTACCTGAGCTATTCTCCACAAGACCTCTACATCTTCCGGAAATTCAGCAGACAACTCTTCTAACTGTACCAATTCAGCTTCATATTCACTCGCATCGTGTAAAGAATCTGTTCTAACTAATTCGACTTGTGGTACAGCTATTAAAACTGTAGTAACCAAAAACAACATGATAAAAGTAATAATTTTCATAATTCCTTCCTTCATTCTTGAATTAGTAATTCTTTTAAATGTTCAATATATTTTTCCGGACCACCATATTGAAATCCAGTTTGAGCGATTGGAGTACCATCTGAAGCTAATAACTGCACAGTTGGAAATCCCTTAATATTAAATTTTGTTGCTAAAGCACGATTATATGCCACAACTTCTTCAGGTTGTTTAATTTTCTTTGGAAAATCAATTGTTACCATAACCATATTTTCTGCAACATATTCCTGGAATATAGGTTTAGAATAAACTTCTTCTTCCAATTTCCAACACCATCCACACCAGTCTGAACCGGTAAAATGGATAAAAATTGGTATCTCCCTTTTCTGCGCAATTTCTTGAGCTTCCTCTAAGTTAGTGAACCAGCTAATTTTGTTTTCTTCTTTGTTCTCTTTCGGATTCTCAGCAACACAAGCAGAGATCATGATAAGTGTGATCATAATTGTTAAGATTAAAACTCTCTTTGTCATATTTCTTCTCCATTAATATAAATTTTGGTTGTTAATTTAGCAGCTCGACGCAACATTTCCGTTACTCCACAGTATCTTGTTTCAGAAAGTTCAACAGCTTTTTGGATCTTTTTAGGTGGAAGCTTGTCTCCCGTAAAATTAAATGTTACAGTTATGGTTTGATAATACTTTGGATGTTCAGCTGTAAGTTCTCCGGAAACATCAATTTTCAATTCATATTCTGTCACTTTCATTTTCCGCAATATGGAAACAACATCCATTCCGGTACATCCGCCAAGAGAACTTAATAACAGTGCTTTTGGTCTGGGACCTCTATCTTCTCCACCAACTTTTGCATCTGCATCAATAGTAAAATGGTGTCCATTCAATTCAACATCAAATGCCATTTTATCAATAAATGTTATAGTTGATTTCTGTTTCATAGAGATGCTTCCTTTTCATCTAATGCTTCATGATATGCATCAACATACAGTTTAATATTCTCATAGATCTCTTCAACTTTATCTTTTGGAAGCCTATTGATTAGATCTTCCTGCAAGTTTAGGAAATCAACAATTGTTTTTTCATTAGTTACCTTCCCTTTGGCTGTAACTTCTCCCAACCAGCTTCTGCGATCTTTTTCTGATGGATACCTTTTCACTAATTTTTTCTTAACTAATGTATCAACGATCCTAGTAATTCTGCTGTGAGATACTTTCAATTCCTCGGAAAGAACGTTCATACAAGTTGGTTTGCCAATTTGATTCAGGTAGTTTAACAGATCACATTCCATACGTCCAAGTGAAAGACATTGACGTCGAATTCTTTCTTTCTTTGAGCATAGTTTATAAAGCATACCACTTAATGCTGCATACTTCTGTATTGTATCTTTCATGATTCCTCCATATTATTATTTTCTTTCATTTTACAAAAAAATAATTAACTCCCAGAACTCATTCCGGTAATAAATATTTTATACTATCAAATTTTGAAACAATATAAAGTTAAATCAAATTTTGGCAAGTATTATTAATTCAAATCTGAAATGATTTTATTAATTATTTTTTTTGGTGTAATGCCTTCAGCTTCAGCCGCAAATGAAATAATGATTCTATGTTGAAGAACACTTTGTGCTACACTGATCACATCATCAATTGCAGGTGTCAATCTACCTTGCAGAACGGCTCTACTTCTAGCAGCATAAATCAGGTATTGACTCGCTCTCGGTCCAGCTCCCCAACTGACCCATTTTTTAATATAATCCGGTGCATCATCATATTGAGATCTAGTTGTACGAGCAAGTTTTACAGCAAATTCAAGCACATGCTCGCTCACAGGAACTTCTTTTACTGCGTTCTGGATTTGAATGATTTCTTCTGCACCAATTACAGATATAACAGAATTCAATGAAGCAAATGCATCATTTTTAACGATCATTTTTTCTTCTTCATAAGAGGGATAATCAATATTTAGATAGAACATGAATCTGTCTAACTGCGCTTCGGGAAGAGGATATGTTCCTTCCTGTTCGATGGGATTTTGAGTTGCCAGAACCAGAAATGGTCTATCAAGATCAAAAGTCTTATTACCGGCAGTAACCTGATATTCCTGCATTGCCTGCAATAAAGCAGCTTGTGTTTTAGGAGGTGTTCTATTTATCTCATCAGCTAATATTATGTTTGCAAATATCGGACCTTTAATGTATTCAAAATATCTTTTGCCATCAGCTTTATCTTCAGCCAGAATATCTGTTCCGGTTATATCGGATGGCATAAGATCCGGTGTAAATTGGATCCTGCTGAATTTCATATTTAGAACCTTTGCCATTGTTGAGATCATTAATGTTTTCGCCAATCCCGGAACACCTTCCAGAAGGCAATGCCCATTAGAGATCAAAGCAATTAACATTTGTTCGATAATTTCATCCTGACCCACAATCACTTTCCCAATTTCTTTGGTTATTTTCTCTTTAATTTCGGGAAGTTTCTCCAATATTTCAATATTCTTTTTCATATTAATCCTTTTCATTATTATTCTTTAAAAGTTGGTTCAAATTAATTTTTAGTGCAATCAAGGAAATCCCACCTGTAAGTAATATCCAAATCGAGGTTAATAGATGAGAAAACGTAACTGCTGCGCTCGTAAGGTTTTCGTTCACACCCAATGCAAATGAGAATATCAGCACCCACATAAACTGATTCGAACCAATTTGTGCGGGAGGAGTTGGAAGTATATATGTGAGATTCATCAGAGTGTATCCGAATAAAATTTTCATGTATGAAACTTCGGAGCCAAATGCTCTGAAAACCGCATAAACATATATCGCTTCAGATAAAACAGCAAGTAATGTAAGAAGATAAACAAGACAGTTCTCCGCAAATCTACCATGCATTATTGCCATTCCATCCACGAAATTGATAAAGAAATCTTCAAATTGTTTTCTATATTTCTTTGGTATAAGTTTTAAGAAAAAATTTAATATTCTTATTGCTTTGGTTTTATGATTAACTGCAAAAAATAGAAATGCGAGGAATAAAAGAAAAATAAAGAACAGAAGACCTATGATGATATAAAGTGCTGAATTTAATTTAACTGATACAAGTGGGATAAGAATCATTATGAATATTATTGGGAAAAGATCGGTAAGTTTATCTATGAAAATCGAAGGAAGACTGTCGGAAATTTTCACATTCTCTCTGGTTTTAAGAATAACAGATTTTGCAATTTCTCCTGCTCGTACCGGAATAATATAATTTATCAGCATACCAGACATGAAA
>JAYEKK010000075.1:0-16039 GCA_034660955.1 Candidatus Cloacimonadota bacterium
AATGCGATTGAAAGTCCGGTTAGAATCAAAGGAGTTGCGCGGATGATCGTATAAGAAATATAACTCGGTTTTGCAAAGATACCACGCAGCATTATCCAGTAAGCTTGAAATGGATTAAAGCCGGCAGCTACAAGAAAAACTGCACCAACCACAAGTCCGAGGAAAATTGATATTAAGGTGAATCCAACTGTTTTCTCAGTGGCAAAAATGTAAATTTTCTTTCTTAATTCTTTAAATTTTAGTTTCATTCATTGCCTCCGCCTGCCATCATCAATCCTAATGTTTCAATCTCAGCATCTTTTGCATCCACAATTCCAACAATTTCTCCTTCATAGATCACAGCTATTCTATCTGAAACATTCATTATTTCATCCAACTCAAAAGAGATCAGAAAAACTGCTTTGTCATTATCTCGTTGTTCAATTAGTGCTTTATGAACAAATTCAATCGCTCCTACATCTAGACCTCTTGTTGGTTGGGCTGCAATAAGCAAATCAGGATCATTTGATACTTCCCTGGCGATGATCACCTTCTGTTGATTACCACCAGAAAGAGTTCTAGCCATCTTGGATTCCTCTTTGGGACGAACATCAAATTTATCAATTAGCTCCTTTGCATAAACTTTGATATTGTAATATTGTAGAATTCCCTTTTTTGCAAAGGGATTCTTATAATAATTTTCTAAAATTGTATTCTCTGAAATATCAAAATCTAAAACAAGACCACGTTTTTGTCTATCTTCAGGAATATGAGAGATCTTTTTGTTTATAACATGGAAAGGTGTTTTATTTGTAATATCTTCACCATTTATCTTTATCTCACCAGATTCAACTTTTCTAAGGCCGGTTATGGCTTCTAATAATTCAGTTTGCCCATTTCCGTCAATACCGGCAAGTCCTAGTATTTCACCTTTTTTTACAGATAAATTTAGTTTATTAACTGCAACAATATCTCTATTATCTTTAACTACGAGATTTTTGATAGAGAATATTTCATCACCTGCTTCTTTGTCTTCTTTAGCTACGCTAAAACTTACTTCTCTTCCTACCATTTTTGAGGCTAAACCCTTTTCATCAGTTTCAGAAACAACAACTGTATCAATATGCTTTCCACGTCTTATTATCAAGCAGAAATCAGCAGCATCAATTATCTCTTTTAATTTATGACTGATAAGAATAATAGATTTGCCTTCTTTAGTAAGATTCTTTATGATTTGTATAAGTTCAACAATCTCTTGTGGTGTGAGAACGGCTGTAGGTTCATCAAGTATCAAAATCTCAGCTCCACGATACAAGGCTTTTAGTATTTCAACCCTTTGCTGCATTCCAACAGAGATATCCTCGATCTTAGCATTGGGATCTACATAAAGCCCATAGCGTTCAGAAATTTCTTTAACATCATTGAGTGCTTTTTTCATATTTAGTACACTCATTTTAGAAGTTGGCTCCCGCCCTAAAATAATATTTTGAGCTACTGTAAAAGGTTTCACAAGCATAAAATGCTGATGAACCATCCCGATTCCATGTTCTATGGCAATATTTGGATTTGTGATGTCTACCTTCTTTCCGTTTATTAATATCTCGCCGGAAGTAGGACTATACAGACCATATAATATGTTCATCAAGGTTGATTTTCCGGCTCCATTTTCACCCAGCAGGGCATGAACTTTTCCTTTGAAGACATCAAGATTAACAGAATCATTTGCTACAAAATCACCAAATTTTTTAGTAATATTTTTCATCTCTATCACTTTTGTAAGCGATTGTGTTACATTTTCATATCCCATATTATACCCTCTTTTATAATAAAAATATTTATTTATATATTAATTGATGTGTCAAGAATTAAATAATTTGTTAATATGATTTAATTTAAAGAACTTTAAAAAAAACAGGGAGCAAATGCCCCCTGTTAATAATTACTTTAAAAACCTAATTATAAATTACATCTCTTTATATTTTTTCAAGATTTCCAATACTTTATCAATATCAGCTTCAGTGTGATCTGCATTGACCTGGAATCTGATCTCTTCATCACCTTTTGGAACAACAGGAAAATTCAAACCAGTTCCTAAAACACCATTTTTTGTAAGATAATCTACTAATTTTGTAGTTTCTGTTGTATCACGCACCATTAATGGAACAACCGGATGAGGACCTTCAATTGTTTCAAATCCTAAAGAAGTTAATCCATCTTCGAATTTTTTGGTCATGGCAGCAAGGTGGGCTAATCTTTTAATTCCAAATTCGCTATTCACCATTTGCAGAACTTTCAATGTAGCAGCAGCTTCAGAGCAAGTTATCGGGTTCGAATAAATATACATCGGAGCAGACTCACGCAGATAATCTAATACAGTTTTAGAGGCTACTACATAACCACCATTAACACCAAAAGCTTTTCCTAAGGTTCCTATTAAAATATCAACTTTTGCTCCTGTGAACTCTTCAGTTCCTCTACCAGTTTTTCCAAAAGCTCCTACACCGTGTGAATCATCAGCAATAGTGATAACACCTTCTTCAAATTTATCATCGAACTTTGAACAAATTTCTGTAAGTTCTTTTAGAGGAGCATAATCTCCACGCATACTAAAAATACCGTCTGTAATAACTAAACAACGTTTTCCCATTCCAACAGCTTCATTCATTTTTGCTTCCAGATCTTTCATATCATTATGTTTATAGATCATCTTAGCAGCCGGACGTGAAAGACGCATTGCTTGAATAATACAATTATGATTTAGTGCATCGGAAACTACAACCGTTTCTTTTGTGGTAAGTGGATAGATAACACCGAGACTTGTCACGTATGCAGAACTGAATATCATTCCGGCTTCGCGTTCGTGGAATTCTGCAAGTTTCTTTTCGAGTTCGATATGCGGAGTATGGGTTCCACTGATAAAACGAACAGCCCCCGGTCCTACACCAAATTTTTGTGCAGCTTCTTCTTCAGCTTCGATAACTTCCGGATTCATTGACATTCCAAGGTAGGAATTTGCATTCATTTTAATAAATTCTTGTTCTCCGAAACCAACAAGATTGTAACGTGGTCCAAATTCACCTTTTGCTTCTTTTATTTCACAAATAACCAGCTCCGCACCCTTATCTCTTCCGGTAGTACGTAAATCTTCCAGATTCTTTTTAAGGGCAACATTTAATCTTTCAAGTGCCATAGATTCTCTCCTATTTATTTATTTTTTCTAATATTATTATAGCCGAAGCTACTTCTTTTAGATGCGATAAAGAAACCTGAATGTTACTAAGTTCATTATCCAAAATTATCTGCTTTGCTTTTCCACGCAAATAAACCTTTGGTCTTCCTTTTTCATCATTCAATATTTCAATATCTTTAAATTGCAAACCTTCACTCCAACCAGTTCCAAGTGCTTTAAGAAAGGCTTCTTTAGCTGCGAAACGGGCTGCAAAACTTTCGGCATAATTCCTTTTAGATTCACAATATTCAATTTCTTTTGCTGTAAATATCTTCTCTTTGAATCTATTTGAGCCATCGATCTGCTTCTTGATTCTTTCTACTTCAATGTTATCGATGCCAATTCCTAAGATCATTATTTTAGTTTCTTTGTCAATACTGTTAGCATATCTTCAGTCATCTTCGCAAGATCATAATCGTAATTCCAACCCCATTCTTCTTTAGCGGCAGAATCATCCATATTATTTGGCCAGCTATCTGCTATAGCTTGACGCATTTCATCCACTTCATAATCCAATTTAAATTCTGGAATATGCTTACGAATTGAGACTGCAAGCATTTCAGGATCGAAACTCATTGTAGAGATATTGAAAGCATTTCTATGAACAAGCTTCGCAGGATCTGCTTCCATCAGATCTACAGCGGCAGTTAAGGCATCAGGCATGTACATCATATCTAAAAAAGTACCAGCTTCCAGAAAACATGTATAAGCTTTCTTTTTTATTGCTTCATAATAGATATCTACTGCATAATCTGTTGTGCCACCACCTGGTAAAGTTTCATTAGAAATTATACCAGGGTATCTCACTCCCCGTGTATCTACATTAAATCTTTTAAAGTAATAATCACACAATAACTCACCAGCAACTTTTGTAACACCGTACATTGTGTTTGGTCTTTGAATTGTATCTTGAGGTGTATCATCTGCTGGTGTGGAAGGACCAAATGCTCCGATAGAACTTGGTGTAAAAACAGCACAATTACGTTCACGTGCCACTTCCAAAACATTGTATAATCCATTAATATTTACATCCCATGCAAGATTTGGTTTTGCTTCTGCAACACCGGAAAGAATGGCAGCAAGATGATAAATTGTATCAATATCATATTTTTTTACAACATCTGCAACTTGTTGAGCATTGGTGCAATTCACGATTTCAAATGGACCTGATTCTAATAATTTCCCTGCGGGTTTTGTTCTATTACCACCGGCTACAACATTATCATTTCCATAAAGATCTCTCAATAACATTGTTAGTTCTGAACCGATCTGACCCACTGAACCTGTAACTAAGATTTTTTTCATAATTTCTCCAAGCAATTTTTTGGAAAAATGTTTTTAAGCTTTATTTTGTCAATTAGAAATTATCTTAATAAACTATTTTTTTAATAAAGTTATAATTTATAGTTTTATCTATGCAAATTGGAAAATAATTGACATAAATTTAATACCTTCTAACTTCGGATATATACAAATAAATTCGAAGGATAAGGATTATGAAAAACTTGGAAATTTTACTATTATTGATTATTAGTATGTTGCTTTCTTCAAAAGGATATTCAGACATGAAACCTTATGATGGAGAAGAATTTGATTTAATTTCCTATAGGTTAAAAGTAGAAAAAACTGGAATTCCCGGAAGCGGCTATGTACAAAGAAAACCTGACCCATTAAGTGTACTTACTAAGAAATTAGTACATAAATGTATGAAATATGTTGGAAAACTCGGTTTGGAAAGCACTATCTCTCTTATAAATGAAAAACCTCGAAAATTCAGAGACTTTAAAACTTTTCTATTTATAATTGATATAAAAGGCAACGTATTAGCTCATTCCGGTAATCCAAACTTTGCTGGAAAAAATATGTATTCCACAAAAGATTCCAGAGGTTTCCTATTCATTCAAGAATACGTAAATAACATTCAACAATATGAAGGAATTAATTATATGAATCTTCTTACATTTGCAGACGATACTCAATATATTTACAATTTTGTCTATCTAGAAAGGATAGATGAAAATCTGATCATCGGAGCTGTAGCTAAACCATAAAAAGGATTTCATCTATTAACTTTTTTCAATAATCATTTATTGTAATAATATCCTGATTTTTAAACTTCCTGATAACACCCCATTCAACAACAACAAAGCCTTCTCGTTTGAATCCAGGAATTTCTGGTTCCGGTAGAATAAGAGAATTCTCTTGTAGTCCCTCTACAGAATAAAGCAATCTCAAAAGATTATCCGGTTCAATAGAAAACTCCAACTCAACCATCTTATTAAGTTGCTCCTTATATTGAGGATAGATAGCATAATATGGATAATCTGTTAATAAAGGAATCCAGTAATCAGTGAAGTCAATAATTTCTTGCCCCTTAAAACCTGTTTCAGCTAAATTCTGAGTGAAGAAATTTTCTAAATCTTCCTGTGCAATTACCCAACCTTCCTTATATTGACAAAGATCAGGATTTTGACTTTCATAGAAGAGATAATTATAATTCCCATTTATAAGACCGGAAGGTTCAATCTGTAGATTTTTCCATCCGTTTCCATAATTCGGTATCGAAGTAGTAATTTCTCCTCCGTGCGGGAAAATGATATTTACATCGAGGTCCATCTGCTCTCTAGGGTAAAGATAGATATTTGGTTTTTCTGAATAGCTTACACCTATTACAATATAATCATCATAAAAACTATCAATATTGAATTCCTCAAAATATTGTGGATCAAAAAAATCACTTACACATATCTGATAATTTCCAAAAACAATATCAATATTAAAATAACCGTTTGAGGATGTTGTGATGCTATCCACAACCACACTATCCTGCAAAATATAGAATTTATAATTTGTAAATGGAATGTGAGATGTAGTGTAAATAGTGCCGCAAACTTCACCCTGAATTACAGGAGTAAAACCTCCGCTGGCATTTATTTGTAAAGTGTCTAAATAACTTCCGCTTGTAAAGTGCGTGAAATAATCGGCTTTCTTTGCCCAAACAATGTAACTGCGTGAATTTTCTTCTATATTAGGTGGACAGCCATAATGGATGTTCACAAATTTATCAAATGTTATTTGAGAATCATCCGGCAGATCTAAAGTGTATGTTTGATTGTTATCAGTTTCATCCATGACTTCATCATAAATCAAATTGTCATTGTAGAACACATGTAGCCATGCCCACAACATATTATCAGGATTTGTAGTACGAGTGTCACATCCAAAAAGAATGAATAAAACTGCAATAATTAAGATATATTTCCACATTACTGTTTCCTCCAAAATTTTGATTAAATTAAATATGTATTGATTCCGTAATTAGAGTCATTGGAAGTCAAGCAAAAGAAATTTTTAGTTATACAAAATATTTCTTGTATAATAAACCCGCTTGAAATTTATGGCTCTGATAATTAAATATTTATTTTTCAATTTGTTAAACTTCAAATGAATAATTTATATTGAGAAAAAAAGAGGTAGAAATGGATATTAAAAAATTTAGAAATATAGGGATCAGTGCTCACATAGATTCCGGTAAAACAACGTTAGCAGAGCGGATATTATATTATTGTAATAAAATATATCGGATTGGAGAAGTGCGCGGAAAAGATGGTGTGGGTGCGACTATGGACTCCATGGAACTGGAAAAAGAACGCGGGATCACAATTGCATCTGCAGCTACAAATGTTCGATGGGACGGTTATAACTTGAATGTAATTGATACTCCCGGTCATGTGGATTTCACAATAGAAGTTGAAAATGCACTTCGTGTATTGGATGGTGCAATACTTGTTCTTTGTGGAGTTAGTGGAGTTCAGTCTCAATCGATAACCGTCGACCGGCAATTGAAAAGATATAAAGTTCCCCACATTGCATTTATAAATAAATTGGATAGAGTCGGAGCTGATCCGGAGAAAGTTAAGGATCAATTGTGTGAAAATCTTGATCATAACGCTGTCCTGATGCAAATGCCAATTGGATTAGAAGAAAATTTTGAAGGTATTATCGATCTGATTTCCAGAAAAGCAAGATACTTCACAGGACCAAAAGGTGAACAAGTTTTAGAAAAGGAAATTCCAGTCGAATATACAGAAAAAGCAGAAGAAATGCGGGAAGAAATGATCGACGCTGTTTCGATGTTCAGCGATGAACTGGCAGAAGCTTTTTTAGATGGAAATGAAACCGAAGAGATGATAATCGATGCTGTAAGAAAAGCTACAATTGCCATGGAAATGACACCTGTGTTCATGGGTTCAGCATTCAAGAACAAAGGTGTTCAATTACTTCTTGATGCTGTTGTTCGCTATCTTCCTGATCCTACAACAGGGATAAATATTGCCCATGATAAAGATGATAACAAAAGAGATATAAAACTGGTTTCCGATCCTGAACTTCCAACTGTTGCGCTGGCTTTCAAATTAGAAAATCAACAATATGGTCAGCTTACGTACATTCGAATTTATCAAGGTACAATATCAAAAGGATCTAATCTTAGAAATGCCAGAACAGGAAATAAATTTAAAGTAGGACGTCTGGTGAAAATGCATGCAGATAATATGGAAGATATTACAAGTGCAAAAGCAGGTGATATTATCGCTCTTTTCGGTGTTGACTGTGCTCTGGGAGATACATTCAATGGTGGAGATATAAATTATACAATGCGAGAATCATTCGTTCCTAAACCTATTATTTCATTGGCAATTGGAATAAAAGATAGTGCGGATCAAGATAAACTTTCTAAAGCTCTATCAAGATTCACAAAAGAAGATCCTACCTTTAAAGCAAATGTTGATGTTGAGACTAATGAAACAATTGTTCATGGGATGGGTGAATTGCATCTGAATGTTTATATCGAGAGAATAAGAAGAGAATATGGTGTAAATTTGGAAGTCCATGCACCTCAAGTTTCATATCGAGAAACCTTAACAAAAGCAGTTGAATTTGATTATATCCATAAGAAACAATCTGGTGGACGCGGTCAATTTGCACGTATTAAAGGTGTTCTAACTCATTCGGGGAAAGATGATAATTGCTTTAAAGATAAGATCCGTGGTGGAAATATTCCTAGCCAATTTATTCCCGGTTGTGAGAAGGGATTTAATTCTGCATTGGATAAAGGTGCTCTTGCGGGATTCCCCGTTGTTGGCGTAAAAATGACTTTAGACGATGGTGATTTTCATGCTGTAGACTCCTCGCAGCTTGCTTTTGAAATTGCAACCAGATCTGCGTTTAGAGAGTATTATAAGAAAGCGAAACCTATCATTCTTGAGCCTGTAATGAAAGTTTCTGTAGAAACTCCTTCTGAATTTCGTGGGAACATCATGGCAATTATAAACCAGAATAGAGGACTCGTTTCAGATACAGTAATAGACAATCATTTTACAAGAATTGATTCGGAAATGCCGCTCTCAGAAACTTTTGGTCTTGCTACTCAATTCAGATCTGTAACTCAAGGTAAAGCAGATTTCACAATGGAATTCAGTGAATATAAAGCTGTACCAAAGAGTATTGAAGAAGAAGTGTTAAAGAGTAGAGAGAAATAATTTTGGAGTGAAAAATCCGTGATTTTTCTTTCTTTCTTTGGAATGAAATATCCGCGATATTTTTATCTTTGGAGTAAAATATCCGTGATATTTTTTATCCTTTATATGGGAACAACTTTGTTGTTTGACAATAACACGGTTATCGCACTCCAAAACATTAAAAATCATCAAAAACTTTGACTTTTTCAAAAGGAAATTTCATTTCTTTCAAATACTCAGCATTATTCTTAAATCTATAATAATAACTTCCGAATTTCCAATCTTCAGGTTTTTCTACTAAACCATGTTTCACAGGGTTGAACCAAAGGTAGTTCAATCTTGCATTGTATGAATTTTCAAAAGTTAAACAAGTATCCCAATAATTCCACCAGATTTTATCTTCATTCTTTGCCGATTTAATATTTTTCTTGATCCACATAGCTGTAAATTTGTGAATATCCCGCATTATTCCACTCAAGGTCTCCGCATTTCCCATAGCTTCAACGATCAAATGATAATGATTATGCAAAATAACCCAATCTTCAAGTTTCCAGTTATTTGCCGTGAATCCTTTATTTATTGATTCTATTAAATGCTGTTTTGCATTTTCTTCTACTAGATGATACTTTTTTTCATATGTTGCTCCTGTTATGAAATACTTAGCATTTGAACGAAATAAATGTGGTGGATTGTGTTTATATGTTTTGTAGATTTCCATTACTTTCTCCCTATGGAGTGAAAAATCCGTGATTTTTCTTTGGAATAAAATATCCGCGATATTTTTTCTTTTGTTTTTTAAAAACGACTTCGTGAAGAAGTTGACGTTTTACTTCGTAAAGCCAATAATAGTCATTTAGCAATAACACGGTTATTGCACTCCATATTACTTAAAAACTTATTAACTCTTGTTTCAATAAGTAAATACTTTCAAATAAGTCGACTAAATATAGAATATTGTTCTACTCCCATTCAATCGTTCCCGGTGGTTTGGTGGTTATATCGTAAAGCAGATTTCCAACCCCATCGATTGTTGAGATTAAATTTGAGAGTCTTTTAAATTCTTTGAAATCCATTTCATACACACTGGCTGTCATGGCATCGGTAGAGCAAACAGGACGCATGACAAAAGCTTGTCCAGTTTCATTAAATAACGGCAAACTTACAACCGGCATTTGCCAGATCTCTGGGATGTGATCTGTTTCGGTTCGAAGAATTGCATCTACTTTCCGCAGTTTATCCAGATTTTGTTTTTCCAGATATAGTTTTTCCAATTTTAAGTCTATAGCGGGCTGCAAAGAAAAGATAAGCCTATTCACGGTTTTGAGTTTATTAATTACTTTTGCTGAACATTCGTTTAATATTTTCCAATCCGGTGCAATTCTTTCTTTAAACCAAATAACTGCCGGATGATGATAGGTTCGGAAATCTCCTTGAACACCAACACTTTTGATCGGAAGGATACTACCTTCTAATTCAAATTTGTTTAATATCTCGTTTAGCTTTGTTTCTTCCTTTTCAAATCCATCCTGAGTTGTAATAGTGTCATCCTGAGCGGAGTCGAAGGATACACTCTTCTTTGTTGCACTTCGACTACGCTCAGCGTGACAGTCATTTATCTCGGTATCCGAACAGATCACACGAATTGCTAAACCAGGTCCTGGAAACGGATGACGATGAACAAGTGTTTTGGGAAGCCCGAGTTCTTCACCTAACTCACGGACTTCATCTTTATACAATTCTTTAATAGGTTCTATTATTTTACCTTCATCCATCATTTTTTGAACTTCACTAACGCGGTTATGATGTGTTTTTATCAATGCTCCTTTATCGGTAGAACCGCTTTCTACCGTATCTGGATAAATTGTTCCCTGCACAAGTAGGAATTCCTCTTCTTTGGAAAGTTCTGCCAGTTCTTCATTGGCAATATCCACGAAAAGTTTACCAATGATCAGCCTTTTCGCTTCAGGTTCGACAACACCTTTCAGTTCGTTCAAGTATAATTCTTCTGCATTGATAATTTTAATGTTTTCAAAGCCGAGTTTATCAAAATGTTCCATGATTTCTGTTGATTCATTTTGACGCATAAAACCAGTATCCACATGAATAGAAAACACATTTTCATTCCCAACTGCTTGAATACAAAGCTCCAAGGCAACCAGTGAATCTACTCCGCCAGAAAGAAGCAGAACCAACTTTCGTCCTCTCACCTTCTGCCGAATTTCATCGATTAATTCCTGCTTGAAGTTCTCAACTTTCCAGTCCCTTTCAGATGTACACACCTCAATAAAATTATCCAGCATTTTCATCCCGTTATCAGTGTGAGTAACTTCGGGATGAAATTGTAATCCAAAATATTTATCGGATTCATAAGCTACGATCTCTACCGAATCTGTAGAAGCTGTTACTTTAAAATCTTTGGGTAGTATGCTCACGTGATCGCCATGACTCATCCATACTTTCTGCTTAGAATTCAATCTATTCAGCAATTTGGAATTTTCAGTTTCGCAAGTTACTGATGTAAAACCATATTCTTTATTCTCGCCGCTTTCTATTTCACCACCAACCATTTTTGCCAGAAGCTGATGTCCATAGCAAATTCCCAATATGGGGATTTCGTTGGTTTTCAGGTTTAAATTGATTTTATAGGCATCTTCAGCATTCACAGATTGCGGTCCGCCGGAAAATATTATTCCCACAATTTCATTATCAGTCTTGAAATCCTCAGGATTTATAATTTCGCTGTAAACTCCCAATTCACGTATTCTACGAGCTATTAGGTGCGTGTATTGTCCACCAAAATCTACAATTGCTATTTTTTTCATATGTCCTCATATTTTCACCGCTAAGTACGCTAAGGCGCTAAGCTAATTTATTAAAATATAATCATCTGTCACACTGAGTAGGAACTCTTCGTTAAGCTCAGAACAGGCTTTGTGACGTATCGAAATGTTGAAATAATTCATTACTTTCATTATCCTTCGATACTCCGCTGAAGCGGAGCTCGGGATGACAGTTTCTTTTCTCTTCATCATTGGATATTCCTTGTTCTAATGTTGGCTTTGCAAAGCAAAACGACATCGTTTAATATTCGATATTCAATTTTTCTGTTTCTTTTGCGTCTTCGCGATCTTCCCGGTTAATATTTTGAATAAACATTCACTATAGAATTCATGCTCAACTTTCAAACCCTTTTGCTCAACTTCTTCTATTGTTTTGCAATCAGAAATATCTACATCTTTCTTACCGATAACTTTTCCTGTATCGAGTCCTTCATCCACATAATGAACTGTAACTTTTGTAGTTTTCAATTTATTATTAAATGCCCAATCATAACCATGTAAACCCTGATGAAGAGATGTGTCAGCAGGATGAATGTTAATTATCCTTTGAGGAAACTCCCGAATGATCTCTGATGAAAGGATCTTCATATATCCTGCAAGAACGATGAAATCAGGATTTTGTTGTTTAAGCCATTCTAATAGTTGTGCATTATAGGTTCTTCTTTTTTTCCCTTTGGAATCTATCTCAAATGTTGGAATGTTAAATTCAGTTGCTTTCTGCAAGCCAGCAATATTATCTTTATTAGAAAAAACAGACTGGATAATACAAATATCTTTTAGAATGCCTGATTGAATATTTCTGGCAATTGCTATCATATTGCTACCGCGACCAGAAATGAGTATTACTATTTTTTTCATATTATGTTAATTCATCAAGCCAGCCGGCTGTTTTAAATAATTTTCTTTTAAAAAACTTACCATTATTTTTAGGGTCTTTTGCCTGATGATATTTGAAATATATATCATCATTCATAATTCCAAGAATCTCAATTTTTCCCGTTTTATGCGACATTACATATTTGAACCTTTTTCCGTGTCCACTCATCATTGTCTTGGCTTCTTCAACGATCTTCAAACCTTTGAAAAGCGATAACTGGAAGTTGCGCTTCACTCTTTTCACAGGTCGGCATTGGAAAACATAATAGGGATTTATCCCAATAGAAACCAATTTCTTATGCAGATTTGAGAGAATTTTAGGATCATCATTTACACTTTTCAAAAGAACGGTCTGATTATTTATTATCACACCTGACCTAAGTAATTTTTGTACCGCTCTTTTTAGCTCGGTTGTGATCTCTCTAGGATGATCAATTTGTATAACCAAGTATATCTGTTTTTTATACTTTGTATATTTTTGGAATAATTTTAGCAATTCCTCATCTTTTAAAATTCTATTTGGTAAAAACACTGGAGCTTTTGTTCCGAACCTGATAAAGTCAATATGTTGGATATTTTCAAGTTCTTCCAGAAATCCACTCAATACTTCTGTATCCAGCATAAGAGGATCTCCTCCGGTGATAAGAACATTATTTATCTCTTTATGCTGCTGAATATAATCTGTTGCATGCTTAAAATTCTCGATAACTTCTCGAGATGAGATTCCAACTAATCTTTTGCGAAAACAAAAGCGACAGTAACTTGCACATTTATTCGTCGAAAGAACCAAGGCAGTTTGGGGATATTTATGTTGGAATCCTAAAAATTTTGTATTCGACCTTTCATCGCTTGTATCGTAAGAACCGGATAAATTCAGCTCTTCCAAAGAAGGAACTACCATTTTTTTTATCGGGTCATCAGGATCGTCAAAATCAATCAAAGAGAGATAATGTTTTGTTATATTCATCGGATGATACTTAACAATTTTCTTAAATTGATTCTCTTCTACTTTGGTCAAACGAACATACTTCTTCAACTCATTTACAGTTGTTACATTTGTTTTGAGTTCATTTCTCCACATAATTTTTTTGCACTCCTGCTAGATTCAGGACTTCCTTCTGCCAATATCTTTTCGGTAGAACATATCTTCAAAATAGAAATCATTCACATGTTCATAAGCTTTATTGATTGCTTCTTCCAGGTTATTTCCATGAGCAACAACATTTAAAACACGTCCACCGGATGTTACAATTTTATCATCAACTTTTTTTGTTCCAGCATGAAAGATCAATTCCTGATCATCTTTGATTCCGCAAATTGGAATTCCCTTCTTATACTCTGCAGGATAACCACCTGAAACAAGAACAACATCCACAAAAAATCCTACATTGAATTCCATTTCATAATCTTTCAAAGTACCGTTGAAACAAGATAGCAATAGCTCAACCATATCACTTTTCATGGCAGGTAATACAACTTCTGTCTCAGGATCACCAAGGCGAACATTATATTCCAATAATTTTGGTCCGGTTTCCGTGATCATCAAACCAAAATAAACTACGCCTTTATAATTGAATCCTTCAGCTTTTATACCATCCATGGTTGGTATTATTATATCTTTTTCAATCTGTTTTTTAAGTTCATCAGTATAAAATGGAACAGGACAAAAAGCTCCCATCCCACCTGTGTTGGGTCCTTTATCACCCTCTAATAGTTGCTTATGGTCTTGTGAAGGAAGTAGCAGTTGATAATCATTTCCATCAGTGAAAGCAAGGATAGAGAGTTCATCTCCTTCCAATCTTTCTTCGATCAAGTAGGAAGCTTCTTCCCCATATTTGGAATGGATTTCATCCAGAGCAGTATGAGTTTCATCTTGCGATGAACAGACAAACACACCTTTCCCTGCAGCTAATCCGTCAAATTTGATAACGCAGTTTCCATTCATTTTTTCAATTGTATCTTTTGGGAAAATCGTTAATTGCTGACAACAATCATTTTTTACTCCACCAAAATCTTGATAAGCTCCGGTAGTTACACCATATTTCTGCATGAATTTTTTTGCATAGATCTTTGAGCCTTCAAGTTGTGCACCTGCTTTATCAGGTCCAAAAACTTTTACTGGAGTATCCGTAAAGTAATCGACAATCCCGTTTGTCAGTGGATCTTCGGGACCTACAAAGATAAGTTCAACAGTATTATGTCTGCAGAAATTCAATATTTGCTCAAAATCAGTTACATCAATATCTACATTGTTTTCTGTTCCACCATTCCCGGGAAGAACAAATACCTTATCTGCTAATTTGCTTTGTGATAATTTCCAGGCAATGGCATGTTCCCTGCCACCTGAACCAATAACTGCAATATTCATATTTCTCCTTTTTTCACCGCAAAGATCGCGAAGACGCGAAGAAAAGATTAAAGTTTATTTACTCTTCTATGTATTCCATTTTTTATCAAATCTACTTTGAAGTTTATCAGATATCCAAGTCTTTTACTTGAAAGCTTCAAGTATGATATCAATTGTGCTTCATGAACAGGAAGAATATGATCAACAGTTTTCAATTCGATTATAATTTCATTTTCAACAACTAAATCAAGTCGATAACCACCATCAATTATTTTTCCTTTATATACAATCGGAAGTTTAACTTGTCTCTCTACATTCAATCCTCTTTCAATTAATTCGACAACCATACATCTTTCATATGCAGATTCTAGTAATCCAGGTCCAAGCTCTTTATGTACTTGAAATGCAGCATCAACTATTTGCTTTCCTATCGCTTCAAGTTGTTCTCTTTTCATTACATTTTTCCTTAGCGCCTTTCCGATCTTTCCGGTTAACTATTTCTTATCTCATCATCTGCTTTAATTAGTGATTCTTTTACTTCCTTAATCTCATTCCTAAAGATCGTTTTAAGTCTTTGCAGATTTAAACTGCGCAAAGCAGCAAGAGCAGCAGAGCTCACATCAATAACTGTTGAAGCAGGTGTTTTGGAGGGCATAACCAAAGACGAATTTATATTAACCATCATATCGACCTTATCCTTGAAAGGAGGACAATTGATCATCGGGATTGCCAGATTAGCAGCCAGAGCACCACCCAGTCCATTCGATCTTCCAGCAACAGCAATCACGCAACCAGGTTCAAATGACTTATTATAAACTTCAGTTATTCCTCCAATCCTTTCACCATTCTTGTGAGCAGAAGTAACTCTCATATCAACGTAAATATCATATTTATCCAAATGTGATTTGATCTTCTCACAATAAGGTAGATCCATTGGAGATCCCATTATGATTATTACATAACCATCTTTAATTAATCCTTCCGAGATTAGATTTCTCTTAACTCTGTCGTAGACATCTTCGTTAAAATCATAGTTAAGTTTCTCACCTGTAATACGCTTATGTATATCAAGATAACGTCTGTTTGTTTCTTCAATGACTTCCGGAGTTAAAACATTTGGAAGTTTCCCATCAACTTTGTTCTCTAATAACCATTGACGTACATATTCCTTATCGATCGAATCTACTTTTGTCGAATCTTTTTTGTAATCTTCCAAACTCCAAAACCTTGATGAATCGGGCGTATGTAT
>JAYEKK010000076.1:0-4123 GCA_034660955.1 Candidatus Cloacimonadota bacterium
CATTCCCAGACCAAATGCATATCCGGTGTACTTCTCAGAATCAATTCCCAGTTTTTCTAGAACGTTTGGATGAACCATACCGGCTCCACCTAACTCCAACCAACCGCTGCCTTTACAAAGGTTGCATCCTTCTCCATAACACTTCACGCAAATGATATCAATTTCTGCACTTGGTTCGGTAAAAGGGAAAAAATGAGGACGGATCCTGTATTCAATTTTTTCTCCAAACATCTCCTTAACGAAAATATTCAGCATATCTTTAAGATCTGCAAAGGAGACTCCTTCATCCACATGAAATGCTTCCACCTGATGGAACATTGGGGAATGCGATGCATCATTTTCATTTCTATAGCAACTTCCCGGAGAAATAAATTTAATGGGAAGCGGATGTTTTTCCATAGTTCTAATTTGAACTGTGGAAGTTTGAGTTCTCAGAAGAACGTCATCATCTAAATAAAAGGTGTCGGAAAGCTCTCTTGCGGGATGATCCTGCGGTGTATTTAAAGCATCAAAATTATGAAATTCATCTTCAACATCGGGTCCTTCTGCAACTTCAAAACCCATTGCCATAAAGATATCTTCGATTTCACGCCATACTTTTGTAATTGGATGTAAGCTCCCTTTTGATCTTTTGCGCCCCGGCATTGTAATATCTATAGATTCCGATTTTAATGTTTTATTATAATCAAATTCTTTGATCTTTTCTTCCTGATCAGATATCATCTTTGTGATCTGATTCTTGGCAATATTTAGAGTCTGACCAAAAGCAGGTCGTTCTTTTTTAGATAAAGAACCTATCTTCTGTATAAAACTATTTAGAATACTCTTTTTTCCAATATATTTAGATTTCAATTGCATTAAATCATGCATTGAGGTTACTTTATTAATTTCTGTTTTTGCAGAAATTACTACTTTATTTAATTCTTCTTTCACCCTTAGAGACCTTATTTAATATGATCCTTTGCAATCTGGCAAAGTTTTGCAAATGCTTCCATATCATTATAAGCAAGATGTGCTAATACTTTTCTATCAATTTCAATCTCAGCTTTTTTTAAACCGCTTATCAATCTGCTATAAGTTATTTCATTGATTCTGGCAGCAGCATTTATACGTGTGATCCAAAGTTGTCTAAACACTCTTTTCTTAGTTTTTCTATCTCGATATGCATATTGCCAACCTTTCTCTACAGCCTGACGAGCAGTTCTGTACAATTTACTACGACCACCTACATAACCTTTGGCGGCTTTTAAATATTTTTTTCTTCTATTTTTTGCTGCAACATTATTTGTTGAACGTGGCATTTTAATCTTCCCCCTTTTTTAGATACCCAACATTTTTTTCATACGTGCTGTATCACTTGAATTTACAAGAGCAGCTTGTCTCAAGTTTCTCTTCTTTGTAGATGTTTTCTTTGTAAGTTTATGACCTACACATGCATGCGCTCTTTTTAGTTTTCCTTTACCGGTAACTTTAAATCTTTTTGCTACCGCTCTACGTGTTTTGAGTTTTGGCATTTTTCCTCCTGAAATTATTCTTCTATGTTTTCATATTCTTCTAATAAACTATCAATATCTTTCTTTGGTGCAATTATTGTAAAAACGGTTCTACCTTCATTCTTCGGTTTTACTTCAATATCAACCAAGGGTTTAAGTTCTTCTAATATACGCTCCAATAACTTAAATCCAATATCACGGTGTGCAAGCTGTCTTCCTCGAAAACGTACAGTTAATTTTACCTTATTATGTTGACTTAAAAATTTAAGAGCATGTACTTTCTTAAAATTATAGTCATGATCTTCTGTATTCGGACCGAATTTTACTTCCTTAGTTTGCACAATATGCTGATTTTTTCTTGCTTCACGTAACTTTCGTTCCTTCTTGTAGTAATATGTTCCAAAATCCAGAATTTTACATACTGGTGGTTTTGCATTTGGTGATATTTCTACAAGATCAAGTCCTGCTCTTTCAGCTTCTTGTAATGCTTTTGAAATTGGAACAACTCCAACTTGCTTTCCCGTTTCAGAGATCAGTCTTACTGACGATACTCTGATTTGACCATTAATTCTCTCTTTAGGTGCTGTAGGCTTTGTTTTAGCCTTTCCTCTTCTAATGCGAATAGAAATAAGAACCTCCTTGTTCTTTCTTTAAATAAAAAAAGGGTGGAATAAATCCACCCGCCATTACACATTTATATAATTTAGCACTTTTTTAATCATGACCTTAACAAGTATCCTAACTGATTTAAGAACCGTAAGGTAGAAGCGGGTAGCTCCTTTTTTATTAACAAGATTCAATGAATTTTTCATTTGTTGTCGAGTCAAGTTTTTTATTCTCGTATAAAATATAACATTCTATCAAAGTAATTTGTATTCACTGTAATTTTATGATATCCATAAATTATCACCTGAAAATATTTAAGAAATTAGATTGGTCCAAGCGTGATAGTCAGTGATTTTATTTATTAATAGCTCAAAGACATATTTGTCATTTTTGCGCCAAAATTGTCATGTTGGATATTCCTATTTATTATATATTATTTCAAATTAAACCAGAGTAGCAACGTAAATTACTTCAATTTATGATTTTATGTAATATCAGACTTTATCATTTAAAATTAACAAGTATTGGACTAAATAATGCATATATAAGTTAATTAATATAATATTAATTTAAAAAATAATATTATTTTAAAAAATATAAAATAAAAAACCTTGTCAATTAGTTGCTAATTGCAATGTTTTTGTTTTAGATAATAAATATTAAAAATAAGGAGGAAGAATGGAAAAAGTATTCATCTCTGCTATTTCGGCAGTAGTTTCGTATTTACGTATTCAAAATGTATAGAATAATAAATAAATTAAATAATGGAATTATTATACCACTACATTTTAAAATATATAACATTTCTATTTCAACTTCTTTTAACAAGATGATTAGAGAGAAAATCTCAATCGGGAATAATGACTTAATTTGCAGTACTAAGAGCAACAGTACACTACAAATCTATCCCAAAACAGACATTACAGCACAATTAAATTAAAAAATAAAAAAGGAGAATTAAAATGAAAAAGAATCTTAGTTTAATCGTATTAGTAGCTTTAGTAGTTTCAGTGATCAATGTTTTTGCTATTATCAACAGCAGTAATGACACATCTATTCAAGCATTTGCAAAAAGCAATATTTGCACAGCACAGGGTGATTTCATGCCGGCTCCATTCGATGAAGTGATCGTAGAAGAGATCTCAATCGAGAAAAGAGAGCTTATTTGCAGTGCTCAAGGTGATATCCGACCACCTGCATGGGATGATGAAGAAGAATATGTACCAAGTGGTAGTTAATTAAAAAATAATAAAGGAGTATTAAAATGAAAAAGAATCTTAGTTTAATCGTATTAGTAGCTTTAGTAGTTTCAGTGATCAATGTTTTTGCTATTATCAACAGCAGTAATGACACATCTATTCAAGCATTTGCAAAAAGTAATATTTGCACAGCACAGGGTGATTTCATGCCGGCTCCATTCGATGAAGTGATCGTAGAAGAGATCTCAATCGAGAAAAGAGAGCTTATTTGCAGTGCTCAAGGTGATATTCGACCTCCAGCATGGGATGATGAAGAAGAATATGTACCAAGTGGAAGTTAATAATTGAATTAATATTTTTTTATGATAACTTTTATACAACAGTATGGGGCAGCAATACTGCGCCCAATTGTGTTGATATGTTGGTTTCTGGTTTATAAAAAAAAATCCAGAGAATCTCAATTAACCAATTTTAGTTTTAGAATGTTTATGATATTTCTTCTGATATTTATCATCTGGAATTTGTTTGCAATTCTGTTTTCGGAAAACATAAATTTTGCGAGATATATATATCTTTTCTTTTGGGCGACAGCTACAATTTGTGAATTCTTTATCATTATAAAAGCTTTATTTATCTCTTTAGAATTAGAAAAAAGTCAGAATAAATTATTTATATTAATTTTAACTATATTATCTATACCAGTGATATTAGCAGCAATATTATCTCACACAAAAAAAACTTATAACCCAATAAACACAACTGATTTTTATAATATGATCTTGTTATTATTTGGAACTGTTCTTATAATAAGAAACATATTATCAA
>JAYEKK010000077.1:0-4121 GCA_034660955.1 Candidatus Cloacimonadota bacterium
ATAGTTGTTAAATTAATTTGTAAATTGCGAAATTCTTCAAAGAGGCTATTATAGTATCCTGTACCATCTTATGACAAAAAACTCAAAATTTCAAGATGCCATTGCCAACTTCTTGCTTGGGATAGGGAATCTGGGTGTATTTATTTCCAGTATATTTAAAAGTTTCCTCAAACATGGTGTAAACTTTCAGGAATTTTCCAGACAGTGTTACAATGTTGGGAACAAAAGCCTTCCACTTATTTCAATAACCGGTTTTATTCTTGGTTTAGTACTTACTCTTCAGTCTGGACCTACGTTGGCAAAATTCGGGGCCGAATCAATGCTACCGGGAATGGTTGCTCTTTCAATTATCAGAGAGATCGGTCCTGTAATTGTAGCTTTGATAGTAGCTGGAAAAGTTGGATCGGGAATAGGCGCAGAATTAGCATCCATGCGGGTAACTGAGCAGTTGGATGCCATGGAAGTTTCAGGGACCAACCCAATCAGCTTTGTTGTTACTACCCGGGTATTGGCCGTTAGCTTTATGTTACCCCTACTGGTTTTATATGCAGATGCGCTGTCCATCATTGGCTCATATATAAGTGCCAGTGCTCAATATAACATCAGCCTTGAGACTTATTTTCATAAGGCTTTTGATGTAATTCATTATAGAGATATTGTTCCTACAACAATTAAAACTTTTTTCTTTGGTCTTGCCATAGGGGTTATTGGAAGCTACCAGGGATATTTTGCAAAAAGAGGCACCGAAGGTGTTGGGGAAGCGGCAAATTCAGCGGTTGTTCAGGCATCCATCTCGATATTTATTATTGATTTAATAGTTGTAAATATTACACAATTACTTACTTAAATTAAGATGGATCAGGCTTCAACTAATAATATTGTATTAAAAGTCAGTGACTTAAAGAAATCTTTTGGAAATTTCCATATCCTGACCGGTGCTGACCTTGATTTAAAAGAAAAACAGAATATTGTAATTCTTGGCCACTCCGGCACGGGAAAATCAGTTTTATTCAAATGTATTGTACGCCTGATTGAACCTGATGCCGGTGGTATTAATGTACTTGGTAAGAATATTCTCGCACTGGAAGATGAAAAGTTAAGCGAATTAAGAATAAAAATAGGCTATGTATTCCAGGGTGGCGCACTGTACGACTCCATGTCTGTCAGGAGTAACCTGGAATTCCCGCTTAAATATACCAAAGGAGCAAAATACACACAGGCTGAACTCAATGAATTAGTTGAAGAGGCCCTTGTAAATGTTGGCTTGATTGATTCTATTAATAAAATGCCAACCGAACTCTCTGGTGGAATGATGAAAAGAATTGGCCTGGCCAGGACACTTATTCTAAAACCCAACATCCTTCTTTATGATGAACCCACTACAGGCCTGGACCCTGTAACTTCTGGAGAAATTAGTGAACTCATTTTAAAAATCCAGGAGGAATATAACACTTCATCATTAATTATTTCTCATGACATTAAGTGTATTGAAATCACTGCAAACAAAGTTTGCGTACTTAAAGAAGGTAAATTTGAAGCAAAGGGAAGCCTTTATGAAATGAAGCACCATGAGGATCCTTTTGTAAACTCTTTTTTCAAATAAATACTAATTCAAATAACTATGGAATACGACAGGGGCAGAAAAATCAGACTTGGACTGTTTATTTTAATTGGCAGTTTTTTATTTATTGCAGTTTTTTACATCATAGGAAGCAGCAGTAAATTGTTTTCAAAAACCATTACTATCCATACTTACTTTAATGCTGTTCAGGGGCTACGGTCAGGTAATCATGTTAGATTCTCGGGAATTATTATAGGAACGATTGGAGATTTGAAGATCGTTACGGATACCAGTGTGCAAGTGGACATGTCCATTGATAAGAAAATGATCAAATTCGTACGTAAAGACTCAAAAGCAGAAATTAAACCAGAAGCCCTGATTGGTGATAAAATGGTTATAATCCACAGCGGAACAGCCGATTATGATCAGGTTGCAGATGGTGATTACCTTGAATCCAATAAGTCAGTCCATTTTGAAGCTATTTTTCATGAAGTAACCAAAGACTTAAAAAAAACCATGGAAATTATAGCAAATTTAGTTGATATAACCGATAAAGTAAATGTAGGCGATGGAAATGTGGGCCGTTTATTAAATGATTCAAGCATTGCTATTAAACTGGATAAATCAGCAGATAATTTTCTTGTTCTGACTGATAATCTTAAAGAATTATCGGAGCAACTGAATAATCCCAATAGTGATGTTGGCAAGCTTATCTATCGAAGCGATATGACAACCAGGATTGATTCAATTTTAATTAATGTTGATAACATCACAGCCACTACAGCACTTGCAACAAGAAACCTCTCAAAAGCCACTGCGGAATTGAGTATTACCGCAGAAGCAATCAATAGCGGAAATGGTGCTATACAAAAATTATTATATGACAGTGCCTTTGCTGATACTCTGGGTTATACACTTGATAATCTTAACAAAACTTTAATAGAATTTGACAAGGTTGCTAAAAATTTACAGCACAAGAAATTGTTTGGCGGGAAAAAAGAAAAAGAAGATAAGTGATTGTAATTAAACAAAATTATGGAACCCAATAGTAAGCTTTTAAAAATAACATCGAGGTTAGTACTCGCAACATTAATTATTCTTATTCTCGTCGTAGGCAAGTCTTTTCTGGTGCCATTAACATGGAGCCTCCTGGTCGGATTGGCCAGCATCAAGTTTATTGAGAAGATTGAAAAGAAAACCAGAATGCCTAAGGATCTTGTTATATTTATTTTCCTGTTCTTTCTGTTGTTGTTGTTGATTTCAATTGGCTATTTTTTCTATATTGAATTAAGTCATATTTTCAAAGATTTGCCTTCCATAAGCCAAAAAATATCTGATCGCTTACATGAGCTCTCTCTTGCATTAAAAGACACCGGGATTCACATCCCTGACCATATTGACAAAATTTATATTAGTGACTGGATTCATCACCACAATATTCAAATTGTGAATTTTATTTCAGAATTAGGCATGAACGTGTGGTCTGTCATTCTTGTTTTGTTTTATCTGTTTTTTATTCTTCACTACCAGGATTTGGTTCCACAGTTTTTCAAAATGAAAATAAAGGACCCGGTAAAATTGAAGTCAATGCAAAATCGATTTGAAAAGTCAATGACCCTGATAAGGGGTTATATTTCAGGTTTGTTACTATTAACACTCATATCGGCAGCGATGAATTATGTTGTATTTCTGCTATTCGGACTGAAGTTTGCCCTGTTTTTTGCTGTTTTTCTAGCAATTCTAAATCTCATTCCATATGTTGGAAATCCAATTGGATTATTAGTTATTATATTTTATGCCATTATCACAAAGGATAATATGCTGATACCTGTTCTTATTTTTGCTGCCCTGTTTATAATGAATTTCCTTCAGGAAAATGTGGTCAGACCATTAGTTGTTGGCGATAAGATGAAAATTAATGCATTTGCTGTATTTATTTCAATTATTATCGGAGGCATGATATGGGGTATTTCGGGTATGGTTCTGTTTATTCCTATAGCAGGCATATTAAAGATATTGCTGGAAGAACATAAAATTCACGGGGCGTATGCAATATTCTTTTCTGAACTTCAAAAAAAACCTAAAACTGCTAAAAAATAAAACCACCCCCCTGGGATGGTTTTTTGTGTTGTGGGCTGTGGCAGATTCGAACTGCCGACCTCATGCCTGTCAAGCATGCGTTCTAAACCAACTGAACTAACAGCCCATAATATTACACTTTCTTACCTGTTATTAACCACAGGAGGACTAAACCAATCCCGAAACAGTTAAAATCTTTGATTTTTTTACTGTTTCGTGGACTCTCGAAAAACATAAGCGATCAAAGATCGCAAGTTTTTCGGAGCTGAACTAACAGCCCGTTATTATAACAATACTACATTTTTATACTTAAATTTTAATATGCGTTCTAAACCAATCCCGAAAATACAAATTTAATGAACTACCTCGTAGCAAAGCTGACGAGGTATCAAGATAGGAATTTGTTTTCAAAACGATGCAAGCATCGGAGTATTATACTCATTTATCCCGATACGCTACACTATCGGGATTCCTGCCTGCC
>JAYEKK010000078.1:0-4091 GCA_034660955.1 Candidatus Cloacimonadota bacterium
TATGAATTCCAAGCTTACCACTCTTCTCAAGAATCTCGGAGATTCATTTAATCTTAAATATTTTCTTATCTTGATGGCTATATCAACAGCTTTTGGAGTGATCCATGCAATTGGACCCGGTCATGGAAAGATGATAGTCGGTACCTATTTTTTAAAGGAGAAATCCTCACCAATTAAAGCATTAAAAATAGGAACTACTATTGCAGTAACTCACAGTGGATTAGCAATTCTTTTAGGGCTTATTTTCGGGTTGATCATAAAAGGCTTGAAAATGCACGGACGCTCTGATATTCAGAATTATATTGGGATTATCGGAGGTATTCTGATCACGCTTCTTGGAATTTATTATTTGTGGCAGAAATTAAGTGATGGTGATCATTTGCATAAAATATCGAGTGGAAAAAATGAAATTTTGATTGGTGTTTTTTCCGGACTTATTCCCTGTCCCGTCTCAATGACGATTATCCTCTTCAGTTTGTATTTTAATGTATTTTTTTATGGACTTATCAGTGTGATCTTCTTCTCGGTAGGAATGGCAATCACCATTTCATTGATCGGGATTGTTATGATAAAATCGCGAGGGTTTATCTCACAGATTCCTGTAAAAAATAAGAAAAAGGCTGAAGTGTTCCAAAAGATTTTTGGCATTGCAACATCATTGTTAATCATCTTGATAGGAATATCGTTGATCATTTCAAAAGTATAATTTTCTTTTTTTCTTGATTCATAACTCACATAAATTAGTTTGTAATGTAATTAGAAGCCATCTACATAAGAGAAGTGAATGTTTTATTTCTCAGGGGATGTTATGAGCGCATTGGATAACGACATTAAATATTTAAAAGGCGTGGGAGAATACCGCAGTAAATTGCTGAATAAACTCAATATTTTCACGATCGGTGATTTGATGGAACACTTCCCGCGTGATTATATAAATCGTAGATCCGCCGTTAAAATCCGTGATCTTAAATTTACTGAAAATTGCTCATTCGTTGGCAATATCGTTTCCGTAGAAAAGAAGAATCGTTCCCGTAAAAGATCTCAACTTAATGTTGTAGTAACCGATGGAGAAGATTATCTCTTTCTCACCTGGTTTCGTTTTGGCAATTGGTTTTTAGATCAGTTTAAGAATGGAAAGCAAATTTGGGTAAGTGGAGTAGTTTCGGAATTCCGCGGTACTCCGCAGATCCTTCATCCTCAAATAGAAGTGTTAGATGAAGAAAATATCAATTTAGATTTCTGGAAAACCAGATCCGTGCTTCCTGTTTATCCGCTCACCGAAAAGATCAGCATGAATGTAATTCGGAACTTGATTTACAAAGCATTCGAGCTTTATGCTGATGGAATAAATGAAAATCTTCCACCTTATATTGCAGAAAAGTTCAATTTCCCGGATCGGAAAACCGCAATGCAAAAGATCCATTTTACTCAAGCTCCACTTTCAATTTCACAAGAAAAAATACGTTTTGCTTTTGAGGAACTTTTTTTCACACAACTTATGCTGGCTCGCAGTAAATACGGACATGAAAAAAAACAGAATGGAAACAAATTCACTTTAGAAAAAACATACACAACCACACTAAAAAACTCTTTACCTTTTGAACTCACAAATGCTCAAAAAAGAGTAATTAGAGAATTCGTGAAAGATATGACTTCCCCAAAACAAATGAATAGACTTTTGCAGGGTGATGTTGGCTCAGGAAAAACTATTGTAACTGTTTTTGCTATGCTTCTTGCTATCGAGAATGGATTTCAATCCATACTCATGGCTCCCACGGAAATTCTGGCAGAGCAACATTTCAACAGTATTTCTAAGCTGCTTTCCAATCAACCGGAAATACGAATTGCTCTTTTAAAGGGCGGAGTAAGTAAAGCCAAAACTGAACTGAAACAAAAAATCAAAAATGGTGAAATCGATATAATTATTGGAACTCATGCTCTTATTCAGAAAGATGTTGAATTTAAAAATGTCGGTTTTGTAGCAATTGATGAACAGCACCGTTTTGGAGTGGAACAAAGAGCAATTCTCAGCCATAGAAATAATAATCCTGATCTGATGTATCTTTCTGCTACACCTATTCCCCGCTCGCTGGCACTCACGGTTTATGGAGATCTTGATGTAAGCATTATCGACGAACTTCCACCCAACCGGAAAGAGATAAAAACCACTTATTACAATTTCAATAAAAGCTCTGTAGTTTATGAAAAAATTGAAACACAAATAAAAATGGGACGGCAAGTTTATATTGTTTGTCCGCTTATCAAAGAATCGGAAAAGATGGATCTTCTCGATGCTGAAACATTATTTGAAAGATTAAGCATACACGTTTTTCCAAACCGAAAAATTGCGCTCCTGCATGGTAAAATGAAAACAAAAGAGAAAGACTCCATCATGGAAAAATTCAAAAATGGAGAATTTGATATTCTGGTTTCTACAACTGTGATCGAAGTAGGAATTGATGTACCGAATGCAACTGTGATGATAGTTGAACATGCCGAGAGATTCGGGCTGAGCCAACTGCATCAATTGCGGGGACGTGTTGGACGTGGTTCAGATGAATCTTACTGTTATCTTATTGTTCATCCACCGATTAGCGCAGAAGGACGCGAAAGATTAAATATTATGATCGAGACAAATGATGGATTTAAAATCGCCGAAAAAGATCTTGAAATAAGAGGACCCGGAGATTTCTTTGGAACCCAGCAATCAGGGATTCCCATCTTCAAGCATGCAAATATTATTCGTGACCGTGAGCTTTTAAAGACTGCCAGAATTCTTGCTTTTGATATTATCGATGAAGATTACAACCTTGATCTGATTAAAAATGAAATCCTTAATAAGGTGTATTTCAGTAAATATGCAAAGCGTGAAAAGTTATTTGATTTTTAAATTGAACCGCAAAGGAGGCTAAGATGCAAAGATGCAAAGAATTAAAAGAGAGAAAAACAATGAACCTGTCTTCGTTAAAGCTACACCAAGATAGGCTTAAACCAACAAAAGAAAAAAGAAAAATACCACGGATTGACACAGATAAACACTGATAAAAAAACTCCCGCAAAAAGCACAAAAAATACAAAAAGAACAAAAAAAATAGAATAGAATATTTGTCACCCTGAGTCTTGAGTCTTTGCGAGTAATCTTCTTGCTGTTACAAAAGACCTGTCACGGAGAAATGCAATGAAGCCGGAAGCAATTTCGTTTAAGAAAAAGATTTAGATTGCTTTCCCGATGAATCGGGACAATGACGATTATGAATTATGCAGAATCCTTTTTCTAATAAACTTTTGGGAATCATCTTTGAAATCCTGAATACACTTTAGGCAGATGCATGCTTTGTTCTTCTTACTATCTGGAACTAGATCTAGCAATTCTTGTGGAATCTCAACATTATTGCACCAGCAAGGCTCATTGCTATGAGCCATGCAGTTATTATCTTTTCCACAAATTGGACAGATACTTTCAATTACTTTGCCTTTCATATTAATGGATCTTTAACTTCCACCCAATAGATTACCAATCGAACCCAAAACAGAACCTTCACCGGTTCTCTTTCCTCCTGCTCTTGGTGCATTTCTTAATATTCTATCAGCTAACCGTGAAAATGGTAAACTTTGCAGATATACAGTTCCGGTTCCTTTTAAGGTTGCGAGAAAGAGTCCTTCACCTCCAAAGAACATAGATTTTAATCCACCAGCTCGTTCAATAGAATAATCTATCGAGGGAGAAAATGCAACAATGCAGCCTGTATCTATCTTCAGCGTTTCACCATTCAATTCTTTTTTAACTATCGTACCTCCCGCATGCATAAAAGCCATTCCATCACCTTTGATCTTTTGCAGAATAAAACCTTCACCGCCAAAAAAGCCAACACCAATTTTCTTATTAAAAGCAATTGAAATATTTGTTCCAAGCGCAGCACACAAAAAGGCATCTTTCTGACAAATTACCTCTCCGCCAAATTCTTCCATATTCAATGGAATTATTTTACCCGGATAAGGAGCAGCAAAGGCAACTTTTTTCTTTCCGGTTCCATTGTTTGTGAAATGCGTAATAAAAAGTGATTCCCCCGTAATTGCACGTCCGGCAGCTC
>JAYEKK010000079.1:0-4065 GCA_034660955.1 Candidatus Cloacimonadota bacterium
TGTTTTTTCTAAGCCTTATAAGATGATCTAAAATTCTCTTTTCCGTTTTCGTATCTACCGCTGATAAGGCTTAGAAAAAACAAAACTACCATAATTATCGCACACAGAATATCATCATTGCAGCATGCTGATAAGATTATCGTGATAGATAATGCTAAGATCTTTGAACAAGGCACACACAAAGAATTACTGAAAAATAATGGAATATATAAAGACCTGTTTGAAAAGCAGCAATTGGAAGAAAAAATTTCAAAACTGGATAAATAAAATGAATACAATAAATATTCCCCTTGACAATAATATACGACTGTACCGTATGTTATCAGAAGTTTAAGGAGGACAGGATCGTATGTTAGCAGATATATTGTTTCAATTTAATCCTTGGTGGGAAGAAGAAATCCAATCGAAGTTCATACCAAGACCATTTTATTTACAGCAATTACTAAGTTCTTTGGAACGTAAAGAGATCGAGTTGATTACCGGACTTAGAAGAGTTGGAAAAACTGTTTTAATGAAATTAGTTATTGATGAATTGCTTTTGAACAATAAACCTGGAACAATTATTTATATTAGTTTGGATGCTTTCGGATTGGAATCTTATTCAATTCATGACATTTTAGAAGAAGTTAGAAAAATTCATAAACATAATCGGGCAACAAAGCTTTATCTATTTTTAGATGAAGTTATTGCCAAAGATTCATATCAACAAGAATTGAAAAATTTCTATGACAACGAAAACATAAAAGTTTTTGCTTCTGCATCGCAAGCAGGATTATTAAAAGACGAACGAGCCTTACTAACAGGAAGAACAAGATTACACGAAATTCTACCTTTAAATTTTCATGAGTTTTTACGTTTCAGAAACATTACTATTAAAAAATCGGAACTATATTTAACTGAACAATATTTTAGCGAATATATGAAAATAGGTGGAATGCCGGAATATGTGCTGTCAGAGGATATTGAATATCTAAAAGAATTGTGTGACAATATAATCTACAAAGATATTATAGCAGCTCATGGTATAAAGGATGCAAGTCTGGTTAGGAATTATTTTAAGCTGTTAATGGAGAGAAGCGGTAAACAAGCTTCGATTACAAAAATGGCAAATATTTTAGAGATCAGCCCGGATACATCAAGAAGATATTTCGGATATTTCCAAAACTCTTATATAATTCACACAATTGAAAGATGTGGTAAATTGAATGAGCGGATTCGCTCTGGGAAAAAAGTTTATGCAGGTGATTTGGGAATGAGGAATATGATCACAGGATTTCGAGATAAAGGATCTCTCTTTGAAAACCTAATATACTTTAAAATAAAAGGATTATCACCATGCTATGTTTATAAAAATGGTACTGAAATTGACTTTAAAACAAACAAATTTCTTATTGAAGCAAAATATAATTCTCAAATGACGGAAAAACAAAAAAAGCTATTTCAAACAATTCATTCTGAACAAAAATTGGTAATTGATTCAGTAAATACTTTTTTGAATTGTAAATTTCAGGAAAACTAAATGAGACACGGTGCTACCGGATTTAATGAAGATGATATAAAGGCTAAAATTTATGACAGCCAGATGATGAAAAAAATCATCAAATATCTGGCTCCCTATAAATTACAGGTTATCATCTCTTTTATTATGCTGCTTCTTATTGCTGCAAGTGAGCTTGCTATGCCGGCTATCACCAAGATCGCAGTTGATGAACACATAACTTCCAATAAAGATCTCATTGAATTTAATACTAAGGAAAAGCTGCAGCAATTCAAAAAAACACATGAAAAAATTAAATTTGAAGAATATTATTTTAACGATAAATTTTATCTATTATTCTCCGATCATAAACTTAATTTTATTAAAGAAGAGGAAGTTGAAACACTTAAAAAACAAAACAAATTGTATATTAAAATTGCTTTGATACAAAATGAAAGATCCAATTTGGAATTATTGCAGGATGTAGATGTTAAAACACTTTCCGATGAATTTCTTGCAGTAAGTTCCAAAGAATTATTCCGTCTAAAAGACGAGGGAATAATAAGTAAAGATCAACTAAAGAAGATACAAAGCTACAATATTAATAAGATAAGAATGTATGGAATAATCCTATTTTCTATTATTGTTTTTCAATTTGGTTTTTATTATCTGCAGATATTTATGATCAATTTTGCGTCGCAGCACGCTATGTATGATCTGCGGCGGGATGTATTTGCGCATGTTTCCAAAATGCCGCTTTCATTTTTCGATAAAAATCCCATAGGACGGCTGGTTACGCGGGTTACAAATGACGTACGCACCTTAGATGAAATGTTCAGCAATGGTCTTATTCAGCTTTTGCAGGAATTCTTTGTCTTAGGCGGAATTATTATTATGATGCTTATTTTCAGCTGGAAGTTAGCACTCATCACATTTACGGTTCTGCCGGTTGTCTATTTTCTTTTCAGCTATTTTATGAAAAGAAGCAGGATAATTTATAGAGAAGTGAGAAAGAGGATCGCTAAGATCAATGCAACTTTAGCAGAAAGTATTTCCGGTGTGAAGATAATCCAGCTTTTTAACCAGAATGAACGCAAAAAAAATGAATTTGCTAAAATTAATAAAGAGTACTTTGAAAGATCGATATCACAAATGAAACTCTTTGCTTTCTTCCGACCTCTCATTAATTCTATGCGACGAGTTGCTGTGGCAATTCTCTTATGGTACGGCGGCGGAATGATACTTGATAATGTTATTACTTTAGGAATTTTCATAGCTTTCATAAGTTACTTAGATAGATTCTTCGAACCGATAAATCGCTTGAGTGAAAAGTTCAATATTCTGCAGGCAGCTATGGCTGGAACCGAACGAATATTTGATCTGATGGAGAAAAAACCGGAAGATTTCAGGTTGGAAAATCATCAGAAAGATAATGATGTTTTTAAAGGAGAGATCGAGTTTAAGGATCTCTGGCTTGCCTACAACGATGACGATTATGTTCTTAAAGATATATCCTTTAAAATAAAACCGGGTGAAAAAGTTGCACTGGTGGGGCATACCGGTTCCGGTAAGACTTCCATAATAAATCTGATAGCCGGTTTGTATCCTTTCCAAAAGGGGAATATTATTATCGATGGGAAAGACCAGCAGACTTTTTCCTTAGAAGAGATAAGAAATAATATCGGCATCGTGCAGCAGGATGTGTTCCTATTTTCCGGTACGATCAAAGATAATATTATTCTCAATAATAAAGAGATCACAGATGAAAACATTGAGCAGGTCGCTAAGTATGTGAACGTTCATAAATTTATTGATAGTCTGCCGGGAAAATACTTAGAACCTGTAATGGAACGCGGTTCTACCTTCAGTGTGGGACAGCGCCAGCTCATCGCTTTTGCCCGCGTACTTGCCTACGATCCTGCCATATTCGTTTTGGATGAAGCAACTTCCAATATAGATACGGAAACTGAAATGTTAATACAGGATGCTTTAAAAAAATTGATGGAAAACAGAACATCCATCATCATCGCTCACCGCCTTTCCACTATTCAGCATGTGGATAGAATAATTGTGCTGCATAAAGGCAGAATAATAGAAGAGGGAGATCATCAGGAACTGCTGGCTAAAGAGGGACTTTATTACGATCTGTACAGACTGCAGTATCAGTAAGAAATTTGTGGAGGGTGAATATTATTGTGCTTGACGAATATCTTTGTATAATCACTTTTACGAAGCTTCCCTGCTTAATTATAAGCTATAAGCTAATGATAATAAAGTAATAACGGAGTTAATATGTCGACTCGATTTTTTACGAATTATGAGCAAAATACACTACTCAATAAGTTTCAAGGTATCTTCGAAAACAATAAGGATATAAGGATTTTTGATGCTTTAGTAGGTTACTTTAGAAGTTCAGGTTACTTTGCTATTCGTCCATTCCTCGAAGAAGTTCCAAGCATTCGAATATTAGTTGGAATAAATGTAGATAAACTAATCAGTAAATATCATGCTAGAGGGCTTTTGTTTCAGGTAGATGAACAGCAAACAATTAATGAATTTTTGGCAGATACAAAAACTGATATCCAAAG
>JAYEKK010000080.1:0-4063 GCA_034660955.1 Candidatus Cloacimonadota bacterium
GAGAAAACCAGAATTCAATTGGCAACAATTCTTCTTCAACCTTTTGATCTACTTCTTCTGGATGAACCTACAAATCATCTTGATATTGAGATGATATACTGGCTTGAGAGATACCTTGCTTCATTGGATAAACCGTATCTTATCATATCTCATGATCGGCATTTTTTGGATAATACAGTTACTAAGATCGCTGAGATCAGAAATTACGCAATTGATATATATTCGGGAAATTACAGTCAGTATAGAAAGCAATTACAAATGCGATTGGAATTACAGGAAAAGACCTTCCGTAAACAAAAGAAGAAAATAGATAGAATGGAAAAACAAATAGATCAATACCGCATTTGGGGGCGTGCTAGGGATAGCGAGAAAATGTTCGTCAGAGCAAAAGAACTTGAAAAAAGGCTAGAGAAAGTTGAGAAGACAAATCTTCCCAAAAAAGAGAAGAAGATCAAACTAAATTTCGAAACTGAAAAACGCAGCGGAAATGATGTATATACTTTCGAAGATATGAGCTTCGGTTTTCCTGAAAACACATTAGCTTCAAACATAAATATGCGAATATTCTATCAGAATAAAATTGCGATTTTGGGAACGAATGGTTGTGGAAAAACTACATTTCTTAAACTCTTAAATGGAAAGATTTTACCTATATCCGGTAATGCAAAAAAAGGAGCAAGCTTAGACATAGGATATTATGATCAAATGCATCTTGAACTTGATGATTCGATAACAGTTATGCAAACGATTTGGCAACTGGTCCCAATTGCTCCAAAGGGTTATGTGTTTTCTTATCTGGCAAAATATGGATTCACCGGAGATGAGGTTGAAAAGCAAGTTTCGGTTCTTAGTGGTGGAGAAAAAGCCAGACTATATTTGGCAAAACTCATCCATGAAAAACCAAATTTTCTTATTCTTGATGAGCCTACAAATCATCTCGACATTAATATGATATCATATCTTGAGGATGCTTTATTGGAATTTGATGGAACCATTGTTTTTGTTTCACATGATAGATATTTTATTGAGAAAATTGCTGAGAAAAAATGGATATTCACCTCAGGAACAATTAAAGAGACTTCTCAAAAACTAGATGATCTTTTTTTCCAAAAGGAAAAGAAGAAAAAAAATATAAATAGTAAAAAATCGAAAACGAATATAAAGAAAACAAATCCAATTATTCTTAAAAAACTTCATGACAATATTGAAAAGAGTGAAGCTGTGTTATCCAATAACCTACAGGAACTTAATGAATGTGAAGCAGCTTTTGCAAACCCAAAAACTTTTAGTAATAATACCAAAGTTATCGAACTGAATAATAGGATAAAACAATTAAAGAATGAGATTTCTACTTTAGAAAAAAAGTTGGACATTATGGAAACAGAATATTTGGAGTTATCGGAGTAGTAAATAGAAGAGGTGTCATTGGTGATTAGGTCACTGGTAAATTGGTCATTGGTGAATTTGTTACTGGTATATTGGTCATTGGTGAACTGGTCATTAGTAATATTATTTTTACAATTGGAGGTAATGATGAAAGATATTATTGATTTGAATGTTTACACGGAATTATTGGAATTTTCTAATAAAATTTGGACACTCTGTAAGCAGTTCAACTACTTTGATCAAAGAACTTTGGGCATCCAACTAGTAAGATCAGTAGAAGATACTAAAGATCGGTTAAGAAAAGCTTTTGTTAGAAAACTCTTGCCTAAACAATTAGGGCACAAAACATTTGATGAGATCACAATAATTTCTAAGAAACTCAATAGCTACATAAATTCAATCAAAGCTAGATCAAATTCCAAATATTGAATAAATGAAAACTAATGACAAATGACTAATAACCGATTATTATTGACCGATAGACTAAGACTGATAACTTCCCGTTGAGTTAATTCTCAAAAAAAATAGGAGAATCTATGAAAATCGGTTTTACCACATCTTTCCCGGTTGAAGTTGTATTTGCTGCTGGTCACACACCTATTGACATGAACAATATTTTTGTAACCGGAAATGCTGCCAATTTCGTAGAGCAAGCGGAATTTGATGGCTACCCACGAAATATCTGCAGTTGGATTAAGGGGATGTACAGCGTTGCCCTATCTTCAGGGATGGACGCCGTGATCGGTGTAGTAGAGGGAGATTGTTCCAATACTCATTCATTGATGTCTACACTTGTGGATAAAAATATTGAAGTCATATCATTCTCATTTCCGCACAATAGAGATAGGAAGAAACTTGCTGTTGAGATCGAAAAATTGGAACAATATTTCAAAGTAAAACACTCTCAAGTTCTAGAAGCAAAAGTGCGACTTGATAAGATCAGGAAGAAATTGATCTGTCTTGATGAACTAACTTATAAAGATAACAAAGTTACCGGATTAGAAAATCATTTCTGGCTGGTAAATTCATCTGATTTTAACGGAGATCCTGATGATTTTGAAAAAAGACTGGATGAATTTATTCTGGAAGCAGAAACAAGAGAACCGATCAAAACCGATTTTCGATTTGGATTTTTGGGTGTTCCCCCTATTATTACAGATCTTTACGATTTTCTTTTAGAAAATAATGTAAATATTGTTTTCAATGAAATCCAAAGACAATTCAGTATGCCGTATTTAGAAAACGATATTATAGATCAATATCTGCATTACACTTACCCATACACGATCTTTGATAGATTAGAAGATATCCAAACAGAGATAGAAAGCCGTAAACTTGATGCAGTGATCAGTTATTCACAATCCTTTTGTCACCGCCAGATCGACAATATTCTCATAAAAAAATACATAGATATTCCTGTTCTTACAATCGAGGGTGATCAACCGGGTGAATTGGATGCCCGCACCAAACTCAGGATTGAAAGTTTCCTGGATATGCTGAAATACTAAGGGATCATGCAGTATAAACTAGTTTTTCTAGTACTTTTATTACTTTTTAGCACAATCCTTGTTTCACAAGATGATTTTTTGAATTACAATAAACAATTTTCAGAATTAATCGGAGAGATAAACAAAGACAGTATTTCAATATTAATTGAAAAATCTGAATATAAACTCACAATTCTTTATAATAATGTGAAAATCAAAAGCTATCCAGTTGTGTTCGGATCAAATCCTACTGATGATAAATTACGACAAGGTGACAGTTGCACACCAGAAGGATTTTTCAAAGTTAGAGCATTCTATCCGCATAGAAGCTGGTCAAAATTTATCTGGGTAGATTACCCAACAGCAAATTCATGGGAAAAACACAACTCAGCAAAATCTTCTGGTTTAATTACACAAAATTCAACAATCGGTGGAGAAATAGGAATTCACGGAGTTCCAACAGGTTATGATAACATGATCGATGATAAGTATAACTGGACTCTTGGCTGCATTTCATTAAAAAATGTTGATGTAAATGAAATCTATCAGATAATAAAAGTAGGAACCAGAATTGAGATCAGACATTGAGATAAGAAAGCCAGATACTGAAAGTGAATTCCTAAAATATTATGATCTACGCTGGAGAACTTTGCGGAAACCCTGGAATCAACCAGAAGGAAGTGAACAGGATGAAATGGATAATGATAGCATTCATATCATGGCAATTATAGATGAAAAAGTAATTGGTTGCGGACGTGGTCATTTTAATTCTACAATAGAAGCTCAAATTCGTTACATGGCCGTGGCTGAGAGCTTTCAAGGACAAGGAGTCGGTTTAAGGATTTTAAAAGCTTTGGAAGAAGAATTGACAAAAAACGGAGCAAAAGAAATTATTCTTAAAGCACGAGAAAATGCTGTTTCACTTTATGAAAAATATGGATACGAGATTTACCAAGAAGGTGAGATTTTGTTTGGTAAGATCAAGCATTATTGGATGAGGAAAAGATGAAAATCGATATATTAATTAATAATGGGCTAGTTTTAGAATTTAATAAAAGACCTGAAATAAACAGCATTGCAATTGATGATGGTAAAATATTGGAAATTGGCAAAGATATAGAACACAAATATGATGCAAAACAAATTATAGACGCAACAGATAAAATTGTAATGCCCGGTTTTATCAATAC
>JAYEKK010000081.1:0-15856 GCA_034660955.1 Candidatus Cloacimonadota bacterium
TACAATTCCTACGCTTTTGCACGGAAAGTCTGGAAGTCCTTTCTTTGTTCGAGCATATTGTACTCTGCATCTATCCATTTTAAAAACAAAAGAGTTCTCCGATTCTTCTGAAATACTCTGAATATTTAATCTGCTATATAATCTAAAAGATAGAGCTTTTTTTAATCCCTTTAAGCCACTGTTTTCCGGAATATTATGTCGAGCAATAATTCGCTTTGCTTCAATACGGGTAAATATTCTCCATGCTCCTGCATCTAATTCAATTGCTTTTTCAAGTCCATAATTCTTTTCCACCTGTTGAAACCAGAGACCATCATGGGCTAACCAGTTCTTGGCAAAATCATCCAGCATTCCGATCAGTTGTTCCTTCGACATTTCCTTTAAATCCATAATTTTCCTCCTAATTTTTTTTTCTATCGATGCTTCGGATCAGTAACATTTAACCTTTCCCATTTGATCATTGGAGAGAAGAAATTGTAGGCAGATAAAGCAACTTGCAGCAAAATGATCCCAATTACAAATTTTATTTTCATTCTTTCTATCAATCCAAAATACTTTTTAAAATGAAAACAATAATGACACTCAGCAAGTCAAGTGAATGTTGTTTTTTGGGGAAATAAAAAAATCCCACTTTTGTGGAAATGACAACATTTCTATTACTCTGAGTTGCTTCTCGTTCCCAAGTTCTTCTTGGGAACAGAATAGATTCCCACTTTTGTGGGAATAACAAATTGGTACTGTCATTCTCAACTTGATTGAAAATCTCTTTGTTAGATAGAAATCCTTCCTTAAAAGAACAACGTGCATGACTCTATTATATCCACCTCATCCTAACCTTCTCCTATCGAGGAGAAGGAACAAATATAGCTTCCTCTTCTTTTAGGAGAGGATTGCCTGTCAAGTCGTATCCCAATTTATTGGACGAAGACTGAAGATGAGGTCAGCAGAAAATCATTTCAGCAACAATCCTTTCTTTGTTTTTTGTATTTTTCCACCTGATTTAAGTTCAAAAAGATAAATTCCGGTTGAAACACTTTTACCATTCATATCTTTTCCGTTCCAAATTGCTTTATGCTGACCCGCTGAAAGCTGATCGCTGACAAGCTGCTTCACTTTCTGACCCTTAACATTGTAAATATTTATCTCGGTGTCCTCCGTGCTCTCCGTGGTTAGACTAAACGAAATTGTTGTTTCCGGATTGAACGGGTTGGGATAGATCTGCATACTAATTTTCGGTGGAATTATTTCATCCTCTTCTATTTCTACAAGATTTTCTAAATTTCCAGAATAAAAATATAATTCTCCTTCACTATTAAATGATTCATTATAATCAGTATTTAGAATATTTACATAAACTGAATCTTGCTCATTAAAATTAACTGAAATATTTGATAAATATGGTGATAAAATTGATATTGGTGGTTGCCACGAAATGTTTTCGGTGAGTAAATTAATATCATCTCCAGTATAATTAAAATCAAAGTGATCATCGTATGTGACAAAAATCTTACAACCGGAATTTCCAATTGCAAAAGAAGATAAATATCCATTCTCATTTTCTTCGATGAATGAACTTAATTCTAGCAAATCTGGATCAAATTCAAATATCATTTCTTCATGATATAATTTTGTATTTATATATCCCCTTCCAGAAAAAATATTTATACTTTCTACAAATTGTTTTTGTGTGGGAATTTCATTAACTTCATAAACTAAAAAATTCTCTCCTCCATCTAATGAGTAATGAATATTGAATCCGTTATATTCTTGAGTAAGAAGCATAATTAAATTTTCTTCAAGATCAATATCCATAAATTGAACAATGTGATTATCAGTTGAATGATCTAAAATAGTATTAAATGAATTCCCTTCATCTTCAGATGTTTGAATGACAATGTGTGGGAATTCACCATCTGTGTCTGTTCTAGGAAAATTAGAAATCACAACATCAAGTAAACGTAGGTCAGGATGAAAATCTTTATCATATCCTGTTGATCCATGAGATCCATCAAAATGAAAATTATCCAAATCCCATTCATTAGAACCAGGATGATTATAGGGATCCATTCCCGAGCGATGCATAAAACCTCTGCGAGTTTGAGCTATTGACCCAAAAATTGTTAGAACTCCTCTTTCAAAAATAATATCATCCGAACTTTCCGGCCAAACTGGATTATACCACGGGTAATCTGTTCCATAAGGATAAACATAATTGTTTGGAATATTATTTGGATATGAATTTATATACTCCTCACTTTCATATGGAAATCCGCAAGTAGTATTCGCAACTGGATTACCACCATGCAGGTTGAAACCTTCAATTTCCGGTGGTAACATATCGTTTTGTGGAAACACATATTTATGTAGATCTACAAACGTATAAAGAGTTTCCTGCAAGGTATATGGACTCAATGCTGTAAAATCCGGAGTAGAGCCATGAGGGTGTTGATATTCAAAACTAATATTACCATCATAATGACACGCCAGGTTTCCATATGTTAATGTATCGGTAATACCAAGTGCAGCAAATGCACCATAAAGCATGATATCATCGCAATTATCATCTCTTAGTACCATATTAAATGGATCTTTATGCTTATATTTTAGAATTATTTTTTTCTCTGATACTAGTCCTAAATAATCTGTAGTATTAGGATCATCAGGATCATCTGGGGGTGAACCGGGAATAGTATTTGCATATGTTATATCCCCTACAATAGATATGTTTTCTGCACAACCAATTGTAAGCATGCCGGATACAACACCTTCAATCCATAGTTCAGTATCTTCACTTATCCAATATGTTTGATCATTAACGAGCAGAGTTGGACCAGTCGTCCAAACTGTATCATATAGTGTAATTTCATTTGACCATACAATATCACTTTCCTCAAACCAATTATGCCCTGCAAGAACCATTGAATCTGCAACTTCAGCATTATGAGGAAACCAGCTATAAACGCTAAATTCTTGAGTTCCAATTTCCAGAATATCCCCAAGCATACTTTGTATTGAAGCTCCTACTAATTTCAAATATACAATATCTGCATCCGATCCAATTGTAGTTCCATTTACACAAATATCATCTAATGACGGTTCATAATTTATTTTGTTTATATTCTCTAAATAACCACTCGGAAACATAGTTACTAAATCAAGGATTGAAAAAGGTGGATAATCGGGTAACATCATCCGTTTTGAAGTTGTTACAATATCCTCGAATATAGGAAAACCTCCTACCTCTACAACCCAAATATCATCGTTAGAATGAACCGGACCAAACAATTCATCTGAACCCCAAAACTTTAATATACCATTGCCGGTTCCATCATCATTTTCAGATTTTTCGGAATTAGTAAAATATTGAAATTCTGTAAATGGAATTGAAGTACTTTTTTGATAGCTTAGAAGGATTTTATTATAATCACTTCTAGTTGAGAAACTTGATACATTTTCTACAACTAGGCTCGAAGTAAAGCTTTGTCCTAAATTATCGGAAATTGCTTTAAATAATATTGTAGATCCATCATTTTCGATTATATAAAATATTACAATTCTTCCACTTTGAGTAACTTCAATAGTTGGTTGAAGCATTCTTCTTAGTTTGGTAAAATCATCTAATGTTTGAGATTCTACAATTGTTAATGTAAAATCTATTCCGTTATTAGAATATGCACAATAAACATCCCCTGTTTCAGCTTCAACAAAAGTTAAATAAACTTGTTCACCAACAATTCTACAAGCATCATTACCTCTAAAAAAAACTTCCTCTAATTCATCATTGATATGAATTGGATCGTTGAAAAGTGCAGACAAAGACATTACTAAAGTTAATAAGAAAATTACAAACCGTGATTTCATTTTGTTCCTCCAAAAATATTTTAAAGCAGGACGTATCATTCTGATGCGTCCAAAATGTTTAGTCCAATCTAAAAAAATTGAACTTGCAAGTCATGTTTCTCGTTCCCAAGTTCTTCTTGGGAACAGAATAGATTCCCACTTTTGTGGGAATGACAAATTGGTACTGTCATTCTCAACTTGATTGAGAATCTCTTTGTTAGATAGAAATCCTTCCTTAAAAGAACAACGTGCATGACTCTATTATATCCACCTCATCCTAACCTTCTCCTATTGAGGAGAAGGAACAAATATAACTTCCTCTCCTATTTGGAAAGGATTGCCTGTCAAGTAGTAGCCCAATTTATTGGACGAAGACTGAAGATGAGGTCAGCAGAAAATCATTTCAGCAACAATCCTTTCTTTGTTTTTTGTACTTTACCATCTGATTTAAGTTCAAAAAGATAAACTCCGGTAGAAACACTTTTACCGTTCATATCCTTTCCATTCCAATCTACTTTATGCTGACCCGCTGAAAGCTGATCGCTGACAAGCTGCTTCACTTTCTGACCCTTAACATTGTAAATATTTATCTCGGTGTCCTCCGTGCTCTCCGTGGTTAGACTAAACGAAATTGTTGTTTCAGGATTGAATGGATTTGGATAAATTTGCATACTAATTTTTGGTGAGATTATCTCGTCTTCTAGTATTTCTACAATTCCATCCAATTCACCGGAGATAAGATATAGTTCTCCCATTGAAATACCATTATCATCAATATCCTTCAACAAGGTCGTATATGCTTTATTATTCTCATCTAATTTAATACTGATATGCGAATCAACAGCAGAATAAGGACCAAAAAGATAGTCCCAAGTTTCTAATCCCATCATTGAACCGGTTCCATCATCATAACGAAAATCTAGATAAATAATTTCCGGATGATATTCAGGATCATAAACATAGACAAGAGTACCCGATTCGCTTACTGTAAAATCGCTTAAATAATATACTTGTTCAAAACTCTGGATCAATTCCGGTATTGGATTTCCTACCTGATAACGATAAATGATATTATCATTATCATACCGTGATTTTGTTAAAACATATACTTCATTTCCATAAATATGTGCATTTATTAATTTAGTTCCATCACTTTCTACTACATAATGTTCATAATCCTGTGGATCATCGTTAGAGATGAGAAAATGAAAGCTACCATAGTCAACAACTGTCTGATAGGCTATCAATACACTTTCTCCGTCTGAATCCATCCAAAGTGTACTTATTATCTCACCAACGTCTTCTATATAAGATTCGGAAAAGCTCTGTCCGTAATTGGATGAATGCAGCACATAGATATCTCGTGTGGTATCCGGCAATGACGTTGCCATGGGGAAATCTGGTGGTTGAATATAACATAATCTTGAATCATAATGATAATCTTTATCGTATCCTGTATTTGGATGGAATCCATCAAAATGATATTCATCCATCTCCCAGGGACTTGGTGATGAATTACCTTCAGGATGATTATATGGATCACTTCCGGAGCGACGAATAAATCCACGGCGTCTTTGAGCTATTGAACCATAAAGGGTTATATTTCCTCTTTCAAAAACTATATCATCTGAGCTTTCCGGCCAAACAGGATTATACCATGGATAATCTGTTCCATAAGGATAAACATATTCATTTGGAATATTATTTGGATATGAATCTATATAAGCAGGACTTTCATACGGAAATCCGCATGTACCATTAATAACTGGTGTACCACCATGAAGATTAAAAACAGTAATTTCCGGCAACACTAAACTATCCTGAGGGAAAATATATTTATGCAGATCTACATAAGTATAAAGTGTTTCCTGCAATGTGTAAGGACTAAGTGCTGTAAAATTTGGAGTTGAGCCATGCGGATGCTGATATTCAAAAGTAAATATCCCATCATAATGACATGCCATCTCACCGTGAGTATTTTCATCTCCTTCCCCAATTGCAGCATAAATACCATAAAGCATTATATCTTCACAATTATCATCACGTAATTCCATATTATTAAAAGGATCTTTGTGCTTATATTTTATTAGAATTTTCTTCTCAGATAGAAGTCCAAAATAATCTGTTATATTAGGATTTTCAGGATCATCCGGTGATTCACCCGGAACTGTATTGGCATAAGTTATATCACCTACAATAAATATTGTATCTGCACTAGCCCAGGTTTGAGCACCATAAACTTCACCTTCTATCCAAAGCTCAGCATCACCTACCCAAATAGAATTGTAAGTCACAGAAAATGATGGTCCCACCGACCAGATAGTATCATAATGTGTAATTGTATTTGTATAAATATGATCTGACTCTTCAAACCAGTTACCACCATTATTCACCACAATATTTGCTTCTTCTGCATTATGCGGAAACCAGCTATAAACTTTAAATGTATCAATTCCAGTCTGAACGATCTCACCAAACATGCTTTCAAAAGCACCATCTGCAAGTTTTACATATACAATATCCGTATCATCATTACCAAGGAGTATACCATTCTGACGAATGAGATCAGCAGTTGGATTAAAGTCGATTGGTGAAACTTCTTCCGCATAACCACCCGGGAATATATCTTCCATCGGTGCAGTATATATCGCAGGCGTTGCCGTTGCATAATCCATTATTCTACCGGCAGTTGTAACCATATCGTGAAATGTAGGCCATCCTCCTGAATTAAAGATCCAAATATCATCGTTGGAATGCACCGGTCCATCCAGTTCATCATTACCTGTAAATGTTATTAATGCTGAAGAAAATCCGCCATCTTCATTTTCCGATTTTTCCGAATCTGTAAAATACATGTAATCTGAAAGGTTCTTTCCGGGTAATGCATTGGTATAACATATATCTAATTCATCATTTCGCTGAACAATATGCGAATCCATAAAACAGTCTAACAGATAAACATCAATATCAAAAGTTTGTCCATCATCAATAGATGTTGCAACCTTTAAAAAGTTATTAGATGTGTTTCCTGCTTCTGAGTAAACAATTACAATATCACCATTTTCCAGAACCTGAATTGCAGGATTGGTAAATTGATTGGTATTTACTAATAAGACATCTACAAGCTCATGAGATTGTATATTTCCATCAGTGATCTTTGTGAAGTAGATGTAATCTTTTATATAGGCTATATACACATCTTCATCAACTATTTGATATGCTCGCTGTCCGCTGCTTTGGGTTATATCCCCAAGCCCGTTAATATTTAGTGGATTAGAAAATTGAGCTGAAAGTAAGACAATAATGGCAATTAAAAATACTATAAAACGTAATTTCATTTTGTTCCTCCGAAAAAAATTTTAAAGCAGAACGTATCATTCTGATGCGCCCAAAATGTTTAGTCCAATCTAAAAAAATTGAACTTGCAAGTCATGCTTCTCGTTCCCAAGTTATTCTTGGGAACGGAATAATTCTAAAACTATCCCAGATTCACTCTAACTCGACTCGAGTTTGCAAAATCCGAGTCGGGTTAATACATTATCCCAAACTCTTTCCACCCACACCAAAATTTTCTCTTGGAACTTCATCAATTCGTATGTAAACGGCTGCTGCAGGTTTACTTGTTACTTCCACTACAACATCTGTCAGCTTTTTAATAAGTTGATTTTTTTGTTCAATAGTAAGGGTTCCTGCATTTTCTAATGTTACAATCGGCATAACTCCTCCAATTTTAGATTTACGATTTAAGATTTGAGATTTGAGATTTACTCTTCGTTTGGAAATATAAACCAGAAAAAAAGATACAACAATGCTCCAATTCCACCGGCAAAAGTCATTGCAACAAATGCAATACGTATCAGACTAACATCCCAGCCAAAATAGTTTGCAAATCCTCCACAAACACCTGCTAGCATTCTTTTGTCCCAACTTCTACATATTTTAGTTTTTTCTTCTTCATCTTCCGCATCAATTACTTCCGGCTTCTTTTCACCTTTCGGCAGGATAATAGCCAATATCAGGTAAATAAAAAATCCTGAAAAACCAAAAAGTAATGAAATTAAGAAACCCCCTCTCACAAAGTTGGCATTAATTCCAAATGACTCTCCTATCCCGGCACAAACACCGGCTAATATTTTTTCTTTATCTGAGATATGCAGATTTCTCATTACTCCTCCAGCTTAGATTGCGTTTCCAATTTAAATTGCTAAATTTGGATATTATTCGTCAAGACAAATGATATGATTTGACATAAAATATCTTTTAAAGATTTTGAAAATTGATATAATTATAAAAAGGAATATATATGATCAAAAAGATTTCTGTGCGGACAACTGGACATGAACAGCTTATAGATATCACTTCTGAAATCAAACAATTTGTAAGTGAATCAAATATTTTAGAGGGAAGAGTTACCATTTTCATTCCTCATACAACTGCTGCTGTAACCATCAATGAAAATGCTGATCCCGATGTACAGCATGACCTGATTCTCGCTTTGAACAGAATATCACCGGATCTTCCTGAATTCCGACATATGGAAGGAAATTCCGATGCACATACAAAGAGTTCAATAATAGGTTGTTCACAGGATATTATTATTAATGAAGGCAAGCTCCTTCTAGGAACCTGGCAAGGAATTTATTTTTGTGAGTTCGATGGTCCACGAACACGAACTGCGATAATTAGGATCGATTAATGCAGATCTGGGTAAGTTTTGTTATTTCAATTATTTTATCTTTGATAGTAATTTAAATTTGGAGTTTGAATGGCAGAAATGGAGAATTTGGTATTTTCTTATACCTTCGTAAAAGAAGATGGTTCTATAAAGATTTTCAAGATTGAACTCGACCCTAAATCTTTAGAATTGATCCATCAACCATTCTCTAATCTCCCTCATTGGACGAAACTTGAATTCAGTAAATGTCCTAATTGCACTTTGGATAAAGAGAAAACTATACATTGCCCTGTCGCGTCTAATATAGTTGATATGGTAGAAGTTTTTAGAGACTCTAAATCCTTTGAGAATGCTAATGTACAAATAACAACCTTACGGCGAGAATATCACAAAAAGGCGTCAATTCAACAAACTGTAAGTTCAATGTTGGGAATTATAATGGTAACTTCCGGATGCCCGATCCTTTCTAAACTACGACCTATGGCACGATTCCATCTTCCTTTCGCCAATATAGAAGAGACCATCTACAGAGCTGTTTCCATGTATCTTGTAAAACAATATTTTAAAAATCAGGATGGAAAAGATCCGGACTGGGAATTAAATGGCTTGATGGATATCTATAAAGAAATTCATGATGTAAATAAAGCTTTTTTTAATAGATTGTCATCTCTAAAAGGTAAAGACGCTAATGTAAATGCTCTTATAATTTTAGATAACTTTGCAAATTATATTAATTTTAGTATCGACCGGAATAAATTGTCTAAGATCAAATGGATGTTCGATGATGAAGGAAAGCATGAATGAAGAGTAAAAGAATATTCTGGATAGCTGGCGAAAATTCGGGTGATCTTCACGCTTCTATTGTTTTAAAGAAACTGAATAAACAATACAGTAATATTGAAAATTTCGGAATCGGTGGAGAGAAGATGAAATCCCATGGCTTTAGGGCAATCTATCCTTTCGAACGTTTCTCCGTGATGGGTTTTATCGAAGTTGTAAAACATCTGGCATTTTTTGCAGGAGTAGAAAGACATATCAAAGATATTTTTAAGAACGATCCGCCTGATCTAGTAATCTTGGTTGATTATCCCGGGCTTAATATGCGAATTGCTAAATTAGCAAAAAGTTATAATATTTCTGTTTTATATTTTATTGTTCCGCAATTTTGGGCTTGGAAATATAAACGAATTTTCAAATTACAAAAATATACTGATCATATTGCATATATTCTGCCATTTGAGGGGAAACACTTCAGCAAACATAATATTGCTGCAAGCTTTGTTGGACATCCGATTTCAGAAGAAATAAGTATAAAGCTCTCTAAAGAACAATTTGCACAAAAGTATGATCTCGATGAAAATAAAGAATGGCTTGGATTCCTACCCGGTAGCCGTAATGCCGAGTTAAAGAATATGCTGCCGGAATTTGTAAATGCTATCGAAAAATTCGATTGTAATAAATATGAATTTCTCATTTCACAAGCCTCATCGGTTTCAACTAATTTGTTTCAACAAATAATAAATAAAACAGATAAGAATATCATAATTGTTAGGGATATGAACTATGAAATAATGAAGCATTGTAATTTTCTCACGGTAACTTCCGGCACAGCCACAATAGAAACTGCATATTTGGGAACACCCTTCATCATTGTTTACAAGACAAGTAATAGTTCTTATCAAATTGGAAAACGTTTCATAAAAATCAATAAGATCGGACTACCGAATATTGTTATCGAGAAAAATATAGTGCCTGAATTGATCCAGGATGATGTTAATGGAAAAAATATTCATGCGAAAATTACTGACATTCTTTCAAATGAAAAAAAGTATAATAAAATAAGCGAGGAGTTAAAAGAATTACATGATATTCTGGGCAGCAAAACCCCATCCACAGAAGTTGCAGACATTATTGGGGAAATGATAAATGAATAAGTTTTCATTATTTCTGACTAAGTACCTTTCTGCTTTTATTGTAAAAATTCTTGGAATTTCATGGAAATACAATTTGCAAACACCAAAGCCAAAAGAGAAAGTGATCTATGCTTTCTGGCATAGAAATATGATTCCTCTAATGTATTTGCATCGTGGCGAGAACATTGTAATCCTTGCTTCTTCTTCAAAAGATGGAGAACTCATTACCGGACCTGCTAAGTTATTTGGTTATAATTCAGCACGCGGTTCATCCGGTAGAAAGGGAAGTTCTGCCACAAGAAAACTTATAAAACTGGCAAAAGAAAATAGTATTGGCATTACTCCGGACGGACCCAAAGGACCTTCGGAAAAGATTAAAGACGGAACAACTTTCCTATCCTATTTCACAAAACTTCCAATAGTTCCTGTTGCTGTAGATATTGATAAAGAAAAGGTTTATAATTCGTGGGACAGATTTCGTCTTCCACATTTTTTTAGTAAGATCAACATCACCTATGGAGACCCAATCTATATAAACACAAAAGAAGAGATTGAAGAAAAGAAGGAAGTTCTGCAAAATACATTAGATGAATTAACAATAAAAAATAGAGTGAAAAAAATAGTGTAAAAACCTCACCTTCAGTCTTCGTCCAATAAATTGGGCTACGACTTGACAGGCAATCCTCTCCTGAGAAGAGAGGAATTTGTTTGAATCCTTCTCCTTGATAGGAGAAGGTGACTGAGTTTACGAAGTCGGATGAGGTGGATAATGAGTAGAAAAAATAAAATAAATTATAGAGTGAGGTAATTATGAGATTATCAGATCGTGCGATCAATGTTCAGGCTTCTCCCATCAGAAAATTGATGCCGTTTGCCAACGAGACAAAGAAAAAAGGAATACACATTTATCATTTGAATATCGGGCAGCCGGATATTGAAACGCCTAAAGAGATGCTGGATGTTTATAAAAATTACGATTCCAAAGTTCTAGCGTATGGTCCATCTCAAGGATTGGATATTTACAGGAATAATCTTGTGAATTACTATGGGAGACATAATATCGAGCTAAATGCTGATGACATTATTGTCACAACTGCCGGTTCGGAAGCTATTGTGTTTGCACTACTTACAGCGTGTAATGTAGGTGACGAAGTAATTGTGCCCGAGCCTTTCTATACAAATTATAACGGTTTTGCAACAATGACGGGAGTAAAAATTGTTCCGCTTACAACTTATGCTGAAGAGGGTTTTAAATTACCGGGTGATGACAAGATCAAAGAGCTGATCAATGAGAAAACCAAAGCTATTATGTTATGCAATCCGGGGAATCCAACCGGAGCGGTTTATCCTCGTTCTGAGATGAAAAGGATCGCTAAAATTGCCAAAGATAATGACCTCTTTGTTATCTCAGATGAAGTTTACCGTGAATTTGTTTATGATAGTCTTTCGCATACAAGTATTCTGGATTTAGGGGGAATGGAAGATCTTGCGATCATGGTAGACAGCATTTCCAAACGTTATAGTGCCTGTGGTGCACGTATTGGCTGTCTTATCTCAAGGAATAAAAAATTCATTGCATCTTCTATAAAATTTGCTCAAGCACGTCTTTGTCCGCCAACTATAGATCAGCTTGCTGCAAATGCTGCAATTGATATTGAAGAGGAGTATTTTAAAGGTATTATTCAGGAATATGACGAAAGGAGAAATTTAGTTTTTGAAGAACTCCAGAAGATCAATGATATTATCTGCATCAAACCAAAAGGAGCATTTTATATTATTGCAAAGCTGCCAATAAATGATGCAGAAGATTTTGCTAAATGGATGTTGGAAGAATTTACTTATAGAAATGAAACCGTAATGTTTGCTCCTGCTGAAGGCTTCTATGCAACCAAAAATCTTGGTAAGAATGAAATTAGACTTGCTTATATTTTAAACAAAAACGACCTGCAAAAAGCGATGAAGATATTTAGAAAGGGTCTTAAGGAATATAAATCTGTAAATTAAGATTTAAATTCTCGTTCCCAAAGCCCTCTTTGGGAACGTAATCATAGCAAAACCATATTTTTGAAAAATAATTTGGTGTCTGAAAAAGGGTTTCAAAAATTTGCTGTCCCCAATCAGGGGATTGGGAACAATATTGAATTAAGTTTTAAGAAAATATCAAAGAAATTTCTCTTTCTGCGCTCTCTATACTATCAGAAGCGTGAACAGCGTTTTCTCCTATGGATTCTCCATAAATTGAACGAACTGTACCAAGAGCTGCTTTAGCACAATCGGTATTTCCTACAAGCTCACGAAGTTTTAAAACTGCATCTTCACGGATCAGTACAGCACCAACTATTTTTCCTGATCTCATAAATTCACTAAGTTCATTATAAAATCCTTTTCCAAGATGCTCTACATAAAACGCATCAGCAAGATCACTTGTCATCTTGAACATCTTAAGTTCTTCAATTACAAATCCATTTTTTTCAACCATTTGTAAGATATCACCAATTTGGTTTTTCTTTGTTGAATTAGGCTTGATCAAAAGTAAAGTATTTTGTTTCATTTTCTCTCCAATTATATTTTATTACTATTATTAAGAATGCAAAAAATTGATTCAACCTTCTTTTTGCAAGAAAAATATTTGACATAATAATTCATGTAGCAATTAGAAGACAATAATTGTAAAATATTATTTAGATCTGGAGGACAAAATGGCTTTAGAAAAAATGAGAAAAGGTAATGCAATTTTTAGAGATAAATTTAAGGAAAATGAAAAACTTTATCATGATCTTGTAGAAAACGGTCAGCATCCAAAAGTGTTATGGATTGGTTGTTCCGATTCACGAGTAGTTCCTGAATTTACTGTTAACGCAGATGCTGGTGACTTATTCGTAATTCGTAATATTGCAAACATCATCCCACCAAAAGAAGCTGATGAAACTTGCACAAGTTCTGTTTTAGAATACGCTGTATTGCATTTAAACGTGGAACATATTATCATTTGCGGACACACAGGTTGTGGTGGAATTAATGCTTTAATTGATGGAACACCAAAGAATACAAGAATCCATGATTGGTTAGAGCATGCACGTCCTGCAAAAGAAACAGCCAAAAATTCTAATGCTGATTCCTTAGAATTAGAAACAATTAAAGAAAATATTTTTCTTCAAGCAAACAACCTTTTAACTTTCGATTACATTGAGAACAAACATAAAAAAAATGAAATAAAAATTCACAAATGGTTGTATGATATGCATTCAGGAAAAATCTCATATTTTGATGAAGAAAATAGTGATTGGTTTTTGTTAAACTAATATTTAATTAGTATTTTACAAGATAAATTAGCAAACAAAAATAAATTATTAATTATATTTTTTATAAAATATATTTATATAATGGAAAATTTTAAAAAATACTTGACTTGTCGATATGAGAGTAAGATTTCGGGATATATTTATTTTAATAATTAAAGGAGGAAATACAAAATGGCAGAAAAGAAAGCAATTACTTCGTTAGCACAAGAAGGAAGAACATTCCCACCATCCGCAGAAATGAGGAAAAATGCTCATATAAGTTCTGATGAGCAATACAAAGAGATGTGGGAAAGATCAATTAAGGATCCAGATGGATTCTGGTTAGAGCAAGCAAAAACATTACATTGGTTTAAAGAACCAACAATAGGTCTCAAATACAACTGGGATACAAAAAACAGAATTATTGAACACACATGGTTTGAAGATGGTGAAATGAATGTAAGTTACAACTGTTTAGACAGACATCTCGGTACACCAACTGAAAACAAAACAGCAATCATCTGGCAGGGTGAAGCTGAAAATGATGTAAAAAAATACACTTACAAAGAATTACACTTAGAAGTAAGCAAATTTGCAAATGTTATGAAAGCAAAAGGGATTCAAAAAGGTGATAGAGTTGCAATTTATATGCCAATGGTTCCTGAACTTGCAATCGTTATGCTTGCCTGCACAAGAATCGGTGCTATCCACTCTATCATTTTTGGTGGATTCAGCGCAGATGCGATCAAAGGAAGAGTGAATGACTCCGATTGTAAAATGCTGATCACATCAAATGTTTCCAACAGAGCTGGAAAACACATTCGTCTTAAAGATATTTCTGATGAAGCTTTGGCAGGTACTCCAACTATCGAAAGTGTAATCGTTACAAAAGTTAACGATGAGCCATGTCATATGGAAGAAGGAAGAGATTTCTGGTATCATGAGGAAATGGCAAAAGCAGACCCAGTTTGCGAAGCTGTTCCAATGAAAGCTGAAGACGAATTATTTATTCTTTACACTTCTGGTTCTACAGGAAAACCAAAAGGTGTTGTTCACACAACAGCCGGTTATTTGATGCATACAACTCTAACTCACAAACATGTTTTTAATATTCATGATGATGATGTATATTGGTGTACTGCTGATATTGGATGGGTAACAGGTCACAGTTATATCGTTTACGGACCTCTTGCTAATGGTGCAACTTCTGTAATGTTTGAAGGTGTTCCTACATATCCTGATGCTGGTCGTTTCTGGCATATCGTAGAAAAATTTGACATAACTGTATTCTACACAGCACCAACAGCTATCAGAGCTTTGATGAGACTCGGTGATGAATGGGTAGAAAAATATAAAATGCCATCTCTTAGAATTCTTGGGTCAGTTGGTGAGCCTATCAATCCTGAAGCTTGGATGTGGTATTATGAAAAAGTTGGAAAAGAAAATTGCCCAATCGTAGATACATGGTGGCAAACTGAAACCGGTGGATTTATGATCTCACCGCTTCCTGGTGCTCATGTATTGAAACCAGGTAGTGCCGGCAGACCTTTCTTCGGTGTAGAACCTGTTATCTTACGTGATGACAGATCAGAATGCGACCGTAATGAAGGTGGAAAACTTTGCATTAAGAAACCATGGCCCGGAATGATGAGAACAATGTGGGGCGACCACGACAGATTCATCGATGTATATTTCACAATGTACGATGATCTTTATTTTGCAGGTGACGGTTGCCGTATCGATAATGATGGTGATTACTGGTTAATGGGAAGAATCGATGACGTGGTAAACGTTTCCGGTCATAGAATTGGAACTGCGGAAGTTGAAAGTGCTCTTGTAAGCCATCAAGATGTTGCTGAAGCTGCTGTAACTCCAATTCCGCATGATATTAAAGGACAAGGGCTTTACGCTTATGTTACTCTTGTTGGTCATGTTGAGCCAACTGATGAATTGAAGAAAGAACTTATTATGCATGTTCGTAAGGAAATCGGACCGATTGCTGCACCTGAAGCTATTCAGTGGGCACCTGCACTTCCTAAAACTCGTTCAGGTAAGATCATGCGTAGAATCCTTAGAAAAATCGCAGAAAAAAGCGCAGATAATTTGGGAGATATTTCAACTCTCGCTGATCCAAGTGTTGTTGAACA
>JAYEKK010000082.1:0-4042 GCA_034660955.1 Candidatus Cloacimonadota bacterium
ACGAAATTTATTATTCATAATACTGATAATCAAATTTGGAACAAAGTAAGTTCTTCTCATTTAATAAAACTACTTGATTATGAATGTTTTAGAGAATTTGATACGTTAAAAAAAGAAATCTCACAAATATTAAATCGAATTGAAACTCAATCCTATTGTATGATTGATTTAAACTATGATGATATCTGTCGAAGATGGCCTAAAATTAAGCACATTAAACAAAAAATAAAAAATAAAAAAATTGGATTAAATGAAGTAACGCATATAAACTTATTTTATAATTACAGGAATTACTTAATACACGAGTTAAGAAGAGTTGATTCAACTTGGGATGATGATTTGAATCACACAGAACCATATTACGAATGTTTAGATGATGCAAGAATTAATTCAAGGAAGAAATACTGGGAAATAGGCTATCCTTTAGGCTTTTTTGTAAAGATATGTAAAGAATTGATTAAAAATGCAAAACTTTATTTTATTACTGAATCAATTAATCCATACACAAAATTTGAAAGAACAGATTTTCTAATTTCTGAACTAAATGAAAGGTGGTTTTAATTATGAACACAATAAAATTAATCAAAAACCTTGAATGGTTACGACAAGATATTATAGGTAGAAATATGTTGTTTGAAACTCCTTTTGGTAAAAGACCACTCGTTTATGCAGATTATACAGCCAGTGCAAGAGGATTATATTCTATTGAGAATTATCTTATGAAAATTCTGCAGTATTATGCTAATACTCATACCGATGATGATTTTACCGGTAAAACAATGACCGAACTATTACATGAAGCTGAGAGAAATATAAAAACTCTTGTAAATGCAGGTAAGAAAGGAAAAATAATTTTTACAGAATCAGGTACAACAGGCGGGATAACTAAGCTACAGGAGATATTGGGAGTTTTCTGGCCTCCTGCGACTCGTGAGAGAGTTAATGGATTCCTAAAGAGTTGTAATGACAGATATCCCGGTAGGGTTCAATGTGGTTTGGAGCTTCAAGATTTCATTCATGATAACAAACCAATTGTATTTGTAGGACCTTATGAGCATCATTCCAATGAGATTATGTGGCGTCAGACTTTATGCGATATCATTGAAATTCCTTTAAATGAAAATGATGAACTCGATTTAATTAAATTAGATAAAATTGTTTCAGATTCAAAATTTATAAAACGTCCTAAAATTGGTTCCTTCTCAGCTGCATCAAATGTAAGCGGTTTGAAGACTGATGTCTATGAAGTTGCGCGTATATTGCACAGAAATGATGCAATTGCCTGCTTCGATTTTGCTGCTTGCGCACCTTATATAGAAATAGATATGAACAAAGATGATGAAAGTTATTTCGATGCAATATTCTTATCTCCCCATAAATTCTTAGGTGGACCCGGAACTTCCGGAGTTCTTATTTTCAATGAAGATATCTATCAAAAAGAGCTTCCTCCAACCATTGCAGCAGGTGGAACAGTTGAATATGTCTCTCCCCAAAAAGAGGAATTTATCAAAGATATTGAGACTCGTGAAAAGCCTGGAACACCCGGAATTATGCAAGCGATAAGAACATCACTAGTTTTCCAACTGAAAGAGAAAGTAGGTGTAGAAAATATTGAAGAGATAGAGGAATATTATTATCATAAATTCCAGAATGCTTTTAATGATGATAATAGAATAATGTTTTATGGTCCTCAAGCGGCTGATAAGAAAGTTCCGATCATTCCATTCAATATTGCACATAAAGATAAAATTTTGCATCCCAAATTTGTAACCCGTTTACTAAATGATCTTTTTGGAATTCAAACTCGTGCCGGTTGTTCTTGCGCAGGTCCTTATGGGCATCATTTGATGAAAATTGAACAAGAATTCTCTGATTTTTATAGATGCATGATAACCAATGTTGGTTATGCTGGTATTAAACCGGGCTGGGTTAGATTAAATCTTCATTATATTTTAGATGAATTTGAATTGAATTATTTAATCGATGCGATTAAGTTTGTAATTGAAAAAGCTCATAAATTTATTCCAATGTATGTTTTTGATATTAAAAGCGGTGATTGGAATCATATTGATGATTTTGAGCAAGAATCAATTAAACTGGATATTGATGCAGCTTTTAACGATGACAGATACATTCACTCACAACTACAGAATATGAAAGAAAAATATAATAAAGCTTTGGAATTTGCAAATAAAACTGCAGCGATATTGGATGCCGAATTTGATTTTGTTAAATTTGAAGATGAGTTGGAAGAATTGATGTTCTTCTATGCCAATAAGGTAATAAATTATCAAAGCAATTTTAATGATCAAACTGACAAATGTGGTTTTGGGAAAGAGGAAAAATGATAAAAATTAAAAGAGCATTACTCAGCGTTTCAGATAAAATAGGAATTGTAAATCTGGCAAAAACGCTAGAAGAAATGAATTGTGAGATTATTTCGACCGGTGGAACAAAAAAAGTATTGGAAGAAGCCGGAATTGAAGTGACAGAGATTTCCAAAGTTACCGGAAATCCCGAAGCGTTTGGCGGCAGAATGAAAACTATTTCATTCAATATTGAATCCGCTTTATTGTATGATCGTGAAAAAGATGCGGAAGAAGCTAATAAATTGGGTATTGAACCGATTGATCTGGTAGTGTGCAACCTTTATCCCTTTTCTAAAGTAAAGGCTTCTGGAGCAGATTTTAACACACTGATCGAGAATATTGATATTGGCGGACCGACGATGGTTCGGGCTTCTGCCAAGAATTTTAAATATGTGGCTATGCTCACAGATGTTAATGATTATGCGAAGATCATTTCCGAACTAAAAAAGAATGAAGGATCTATCACACTAGAAACTCGTTTCGAATTAATGCGAAAAGCATTTAACCATACTGCCGATTACGATGCATTAATTGCAACAACAATGGATGAACAAGTTGATGATAGAAGTATCCGTCTTCATTTCTCAGGTGGAAAGAAACTACGTTATGGTGAGAATTCACATCAGGAAGGCCATTTCTATCGTGAAGCAGGAACCACAGATTCATTGTATGATATGAAAGTTTTGCATGGGAAGGAGATTTCCTACAATAATTTGAATGATATCCAGGGTGCAATCGATTCGGTAAAAGATCTACAGCGATTTGCTGTAGGTGTTATCAAGCACAGCAATCCCTGCGGATTGGCAGAAGCTGATGATCAATTAACTGCAATGAGGTATGCTTGGGCGGGTGACCCGATCTCTGCCTTTGGTTCTATCATTGCCTTTAATAAACCGGTTGAACTGGAAACTGTAGAATTCTTTGAATTGAACAATAAAGATAAGAGTAAACGTAAATTCGTGGAAGTTGTTATTGCTCCAGGTTATAGTGAAGAAGCACTCAAATATCTGGAATTCCACAAAAATCTACGAATTGTAGAATTCGATCCCGCAATCTGCCAACGTGAAATTGATATGAAGTATTTACATAATTCACTTTTGGTGCAGGATGCAGACAATCTACTGTATGAAAAAATGGAAGTTGTCACTAAAAAACAAATTGATATAAAATCAAAGAAAGCATTAATTGAATTTGGTCTTAAAGCCATGAAACAAGTAAAATCTAATTCAATTGTTTTAGTTCGAGAAGTTGATGAAGGTATATTCCAACTTCTGGGAATGGGAGCAGGTCAGCCAAACCGTTTAATTTCAACCAGATTAGCAATCGAGAAAGCAACTGAGAATCTGACTTTTGAATATGACGGTGAAGATATTTTATCATATTTTGATCAGGAATTTGGAAAGGCTATTCTTGTTTCCGATGCATTCTTTCCTTTCCCGGATAATGTGGTTACAGCATCTCAAGCAGGGATTAAAACAATTGTTCAACCAGGTGGTTCAATAAGAGACAAGAAAGTAATTAAAGCCTGTAATGATCTTGATATTGCTATGGTGTTTACAGGCATCAGACATTTTAAACACTAAAAGATTAACCGGAAAGAGCGGAAAGGCGCAAAGGAAGGAAAATGAAAAGGGAACAACTTGAAGCGATTGGAAAGCAAATAGTTGATGTTG
>JAYEKK010000083.1:0-15806 GCA_034660955.1 Candidatus Cloacimonadota bacterium
CAAAAAAATGAAATTCAAGTTAGGATCGAAGATCATTATTTTGAGAAAACCGATGCAGCAATTGTTTTCCAATATATAAAGGATGGGAAAAACCGATACATTTATCATGGAAATGATGGAACAAGTACACCATGGAATGATACTGCTCAGCTTAATTATCTGCTTCCGGAAGTACGAAAAGCTGTCAGTGATAAAATAATTGAGATCGCTAAAAAATTCCCAATAATCCGTTTTGACGCAGCAATGACTTTAGCAAAAAAACATGTTCAAAGACTTTGGTTTCCACAGCCCGGAAGTGGTGGAGATATTGCTACACGTAGTGAATATGGAATGAGTAAGACGGAATTCAATAAAGTATTCCCAAATGAATTCTGGCGGGAAGTGGTTGATAGAGTTGCAATTGAAGCACCTGACACGCTGCTTCTGGCAGAAGCTTTTTGGATGATGGAAGGATATTTTGTGCGAACCTTGGGGATGCATCGCGTTTATAACAGTGCTTTTATGAATATGCTCAAAAGTGAAGAAAATGCGAAATACAGAAAATCAATTTTTAATATCCTGGAATTTAATCCGCAAATATTAAAACGTTTTGTGAATTTCATGAGTAATCCTGATGAAGATACGGCAATTGCACAATTTGGAAAAGATGATAAATATTTTGGTGTGTGCCTGATTATGAGCACGATGCCCGGTTTACCAATGTATGCTCACGGGCAGATCGAAGGTTTTACCGAACGTTATGGAATGGAATTTAAAAAAGCTAAATGGCAGGAAAATGAGGATGAACATCTGATTGAAAGGCATAATCGAGAAATTTTTCCGCTGCTCAATAAAAGATACCTTTTTTCTGAAGTTGAGAATTTTATTCTATTTGATTTTATCACAGAAAAAGGTGAACTTAATGAAAATGTGTTTGCTTACACCAATAACTTTAATAATCAGCATTCTTTGGTAGTCTACAATAACAAATATCAACAAACTTCCGGTTGGATAAACTGGGCAAATATTCCCATTAAAAAGGATGAAGAAACGGTTTGGATCAAAAAAAATCTGGGTGCAGTTTGGGAACTGCATAATGATCCTGAATATTTCGTAATTTTCAAAGATGAAATTTCAGGAATTGAATTTATTCGCAACTCCAGAGAAATCCATGAAAAAGGATTATTTCAAGATTTAGGTGCATTTAAATATGCGGTTTTTCTGAATATCAATGAAGTTAAAGATGATAAAGAAAAACATTATTCTAAACTTGCAAAATATCTGCAGGGCGGCGGAGTAGAGAATATTCAGCATTCATTAAAACGAATAGAATTACTTCCGCTTTTAGAGAAATTCCACACTTATTACGATTGGAATGTTTTATCTCAACTTTTGCAAATAGCAACCTTGCGGGATTTTAAGGAATTCAAATTGGAATTATTGAGTAGAGTAGAAGATTTTTTATTAATCTTAAAAAAATGGTTAAATTCGGATATTGATATTACAGAAATTTCTCAACAAATTTCTGATGACCTTACTTTCTATTACAAAAACCAGGCAAATTTCGATCTTTCAAATGAAAAAAAGTTATACCTGTTTTCATGGATCTTAATGCGGCATTTAGGGAAATTAAAATCAGATGAAGATCATGAATTAATTAGTGCTGAATGGTTGGATGAACTGTTTTTTGGTGACGAAATAAAACAGATTTCCAAAATTAATATTAATTTGTTAGAAATATGCATTCGTTTTCAAAATTTGTGGAAACTGGAAATATCATCAGATTTGAAGATAAAGAAAATTCTAAAATCTTCAGAAGTATATAATTTCCTTAAAATAAATGAATATAACAAGAAATTGTGGTTCAATCAAGAAGCATTTGATGAATTGATGAATATACTGGAAATCGTGAATATAATTTCAATCGGTGAACAAAAAACCGAGCGGAAGAAGTTTAAAACATTTATTAAAAAAGTTCACAAATCAAAAGAGAAATCCGATTATCAAGTAGAAAAATTAATTAAAAATATCTTGGAGGTTTAGATGGTAAAAAATGCAGGTTCCGATGCTAACAAACAGATGCAAAAAGATATTTCTAAAGAATATACAAAGATCGTAAAAACATCAAATAAACCCAAAATTCTCATTTGTACACCGGAAGTAACTGAACTTCCGGAAGGTATGGGAAATGCTGCTAATCTCGTTGCGGCTAAAGGTGGCGGACTGGGAGATATTTCTGCCAGCCTTATTCGGAATCTTAACGAGAATAAAGATTATGAGCTGCACATCGTTTTACCAAAATATGACAGTAAAATTAAGCAAGTTGCCGATATAACAAATCAGCAGATCGATAGGTTGGCTGTTATTCTGAGTGGAAGAGGAATACACCTTGTTAATGATAGTGCATTTTCTTATTTGAATACACCTTACGATGACGGCACAATCCACAGCCCCGCCAGAAGGTCGCTGGCATATCAACGTCATGTGATAAATCTTCTGCTCGATTATATCCAACCGGATATTGTTCATTGTAATGATTGGATGACCGGTTTGATCCCGGCTGCTGCCAGATCAAAAGGGATAAAATCACTATTTACGCTTCATAATATTTTCACAGAAAAACAGACAATGATGAACATCGAGTTAAGTGGAATTCGCCCAATGGATTTTATGGAATGGCTATATTTTGAGGAATTTCCGGATAATATGGAAGATAATTGGGAAAAGCATTTTAAGACAAATAAAGTAGATTTTACTGCAACTGCTGTTTTTGCTGCAGATCATTTCAATACGGTTAGTGAAACATTTTTGGAAGAATTGTATCACAATATTTTTCCTGATATTGTGTCGACACCACTTTATGATGTGATCAAGAATAAATATGAAGAGGGAAGAGCGAGTGGAATTTTAAATGCTCCTAATGACACTGTAAATCCAAAGCTTTTACACGGAATTATAAATTACAATAAGTATACGATGAAAGAGAATAAAGCTTTGAATAAGGAACGTTTCCAACAGAAAATGGGTTTGCCGATTGAGCCGAAAATCCCACTTTTTTTCTGGCCTAATCGACTCTATTATCAAAAAGCTCCTGAACTGCTTATAAATAATATGGAAGATTTTTTCTCAAAATATAAAATGCAGGTAGCTATTGTGGCAAATGGTGATACAAAACTGGAAATTAAACTGAAGAAATTACAGAAAAAATATAGTCAGATCAGTTTTATGAATTTTGATGAGAAGCTTAGTAACCTGGGAAAAGCCGGTGCCGATTTCATCTTAATGCCTTCTCGGTATGAACCTTGCGGACTTCCTCAAATGGAAGTGCTTCGCTTTGGAACGCTGCCGATTGTTCGATCTACCGGCGGGCTAAAAGATACGATCACTCATTTGAATGTCGAGAATAATATTGGGAATGGTTTCGTCTTTAAAATTGCTGATAAAGCAGGATTGGAATTTGGAATCAAAGAGGCATTGAAATTCTATAAATTACCACTAACAACTCGTATTAAGCAAATGCAAAGAATTATGAGTGAATCTAAAAGACAATTCAATTTGAAAAATACAGCAGAAAAATATATGCAGATCTATGATAAGTTGATCAAAGAAAAACGAGATGGATAGTAGATGAATTTTGAAAGATCGAGTGGGGTATTACTTCATATTACATCGCTTCCTGGCAAGTATGGAATAGGAGATTTAGGAGAAGAAACCTATGATTTCGTAGATTTTTTAGCTAATGCTAAACAAAAGTTGTGGCAAATATTGCCTACTGGCCCAACAGGTTATGGAGATTCTCCCTATCAGACTTTTTCTGCTTTTGCTGGGAATTCCTTATTCATTGATCTGGATAATCTGTTAGAAAAAAGAATACTTTTACCAGAAGATTTAGTTCACGATTTTCAATTTAATGATAGAAGAGTAGAGTACAAAAAGGTTAGAGAATTCAAAGAAGAAAAATTGCAAATTGCATTCAATAATTTTGATATTACAAATACAAAGTTTACTAATTTTATAGCAGAAGAATCCTGGTGGCTGGATGATTTTGCACTGTTTATGTCTTTGAAAGAGCATTTTAATGGAAAGGCTTGGAACGGATGGGATGAGGGAATTAAATTGCATCAGCAAAATGCTGTTGATTATTATTGTGATTTTCTTAACCAGCAAATTAATTATCATAAATTTTGCCAGTTTATTTTCTTCGAACAGTGGGCAAAGCTTAAGAAATACACGAATAAAAAAGGTGTTAAAATTATCGGTGATATTCCAATATATATATCTGCTGATAGTTCTGATGCTTGGGCAAATTCCCAACTTTTTCAGTTTGATGAGAATAATGTTCCAACCAAGGTTGCAGGTGTACCCCCCGATTATTTTAGTAAAACAGGACAATTATGGGGAAATCCACTTTACGATTGGAAGGTTTTGGAAGAGCAAAATTTTACTTGGTGGATTGATAGATTTAAAGCGATGCAAAAGCAAGTTGATATAATGCGCTTAGATCATTTTCGAGGATTTGAAGCATATTGGGCAGTTTCTGCTGGAGAGAATACTGCAATTAATGGAGAATGGCAGAAAGCACCCGGAGAAAAATTCTTTGAAGCAGTGTTGGATGAATTAGGTGAGATTCCGATAATTGCAGAAGATCTTGGAATTATTACAAAAGAGGTAGAAAACCTGCGTGATAAATTTGAATTTCCAGGAATGAAAATATTACAATTTGCTTTCGATTCCGATATGGAAAATAATTATCTTCCCCACAAATACAAAAAAAATTGTGTAGTTTATACTGGAACTCATGATAACGAAACAACTCTGGGATGGTTCAAGAATAGCTCGACAGAAAGGAAAGAATTGATTAAAACCTATTTGCAAAAAGAAGAAATAGATATATGTTGGGATATGTTGGAAATAGCTTGGAAATCTAAAGCAGATATTGCAGTAGCACCAATGCAGGATTTTTTGTGTTTGGATAATGTTGCTAGAATGAACATTCCTGGAAAACCAAACGGAAATTGGCAGTGGAGAGTTACGAAAGAGCAATTATCATCTGAACTAACTCAGAAAATAAAGAACTTAACAAAACAAAGCAATCGGTAGAAAGACTGTTTTAAACTCTATAACTACAACAAGTCTTTTGAAACTATTGGATTATCCGAATTTACTTTGAATAATAATCCTGTTTTCCCGATGATATTCACTAAAATAGCATCAGAAGCTTCCGCCAGTTCGTGTATTAATTCTTTGCGTACATTCCTATCTGAATGAGCAACAGAAAATTTTACTAATTCCCGTGCTTTCAATGCTTCATTCATACTACTGATCACAGTTGGTGTTACACCTTTATCACCAATTCTTACGATAGCATTCAGATGTTGCGCTATCGATTTTAATTTTGCTTTTTGTTTGTTTGTTAATTCCATATTATTCTCCATGTTTATTAATTTTTTTCAGTGTTCATCCGTGTTAATCCGTGAGCAATCTTTTCGTGCCAATTCGTGTAAATTAGTGGTTTCATCTTCTCTCTTTATCCCAGTTCAAAACTATCACCAAACTGCGGAACCGTGGCTTTCCAACCATAAGCATTTTTAATTTTCTCAGCCATTGATCTGCTCGCATCCGCTTCTCCATGAACCATAAAAATTTGTTTAGGTGCCTTATTAAAAGGCATCAACCATGCCAGCATTTCATTGTAATCTGCATGGCCGGAAAAACCGTCAATATTTTCTATTTGAGCATTTATCGGAATTTGCTTACCGTGAATTTTAACCGTTTCTTTCTTCTCTTGAATTACTCTGCCGCGTGTTCCTTCGGCTTGATATCCCATGAGCAATATCGTGTTTTTAGGATCGGGTAATCGTTGAGCCATATGATGCAGAATCCTGCCTCCGGTAACCATACCACTGGCTGAAATTATGATACAGCCTGAACGGTGACTATTTATACTCATTGATTCTTCTCTGGTCCGGCAAATATGCAGATCTTTGGGTCTGAAAATATCTTTGCCCTGCATTTTCTGCATTCGGGCGTAAAGATCAAAATCTTTTATATGATCCTTAAAAATATCAAGTGCATTAATTGCCATGGGAGAATCAACATATATAGGGTAAGAAGGAATTTCCCCTTCTTCTTCCAACAATCGCAGAAGATAAAGCAATGTTTGTGTTCTACCCACGCTGAATGCCGGAATTACCAGCGAACCACCTCTCTTTATACTTCTTTTAATTACCTCTACAAGATCGGAAATTGGATCAGATGATTCATGTAAACGCTGTCCGTAAGTTGATTCCAAAATTAAATAATCTACATTATAAACCTGATCAGGTTCATTTAAGACAGGAATTTCCGGACGTCCCAGATCTCCACTGAAAAGTATTTTTCGAGATTTATCAACAGTTTTTGTTTTGATATCAATCAGTGCTGAACCCAAGATATGACCGGAATCATGAAGCTTGATCCGAGTATTTTCGGAGAGTTTAAAGAAATCACCATAGTGAATTGGCTGGAATAAATTAAGGGTCTTTTCGGCATCTTCTTTTGTGTATAAAGGCTCGGCGGGTGAGTGTTTAGAAAATCCTTTTTTGTTAGCCCACTTTGCATCTTCTTCTTGTATATGAGCACTGTCTTTTAGCATCACTTTGCATAATTCAGCTGTTGCATATGTACAAATTATTTTCCCATTAAAACCTTCTCGAACAAATTTGGGTAAATATCCGCTATGATCGATATGAGCATGGGTGAGAAGTACAAAATCGAATGTAGAAGGTGGGATTGGGAATACTTCCCAATTTTTTAAACGTATTTTTTTTGGACCTTGAAACATTCCACAATCTATCAACAGATTCTTACCATCAATTTCTAAATGAAAACGTGAACCGGTTACCGTGCCGGTAGCACCATAAAATGTAAGTTTTGCCATTTTTCCTCCTTTTTCACCTCATCCTAACCTTCTCCTCTAAGGAGAAGGAGTATTCTAAGAAATCTTTCTTAGAACTACTTCCCCCAATGGTTGAAGATGATTGAAGTAAGGTTAACTTTTACTTTTTCTAAATTATTTAGGATCTCGATATTACTGAATCTAATAATCTTTAATCCCAGAATGTTCATTATTTCATCTCTAAGTTCATCATACTCTTTTTGAGATTCATGAATTCCACCATCGATTTCAACAACAAGTTTCTTTTCATGACAATAAAAATCAGCAATAAAGAAACGCTTACGATCTTCATAGTCAAATTCAATGGGAAATTGACGTTTGAATTTTAAATCAAGAAATCTTCTGTTGCGAACAATTTGCCAAAATGCATCTTCTGCAACGGTGCTTCGTTTTCTCAAGTCTCTGGCTGTCTCAAATGCAAATTTTGCCATTTTTCACCTCATCCCAACCTTCTCCTCAAGGAGAAGGAGTATTCCCAAAACAAACTTTCCTTAAACAACTTCCTCTCCTGCTAGGAGAGGATCGAGGTGAGGTTAGATAACACAATTTTCCTTCTACTTTTTCTTCATCTATCGTTTTTATATAGGACACGTTTGGTTTTCTGTATTTAAATCAGTGTTCATTGGTGTTAATTCGTGTACCATTTTTTCGTGCTAATTTGTGGTTTCATCTTTTATACTTCATTTTCCAATACAGAAATTTGCGAAAATATTATTTAGGATATCATCAGATGTTACTTTACCGATAATTTCTTCGAGAGCAGTGCTGGCTTCTTTCAAGTCAAAAGCTGTGAATTCATAACCCATACCATTATTTATGGATTCTAAAGCTTTACTAACAGATTGTGTTGCCTTGGTTACAGCTGAAATTTGACGGGTATTTGTAAGAATTCCCGAATGTAATTCTTCTTCAGATATTTCTATATTACGCAACAAAGAGTTTTTAAGTTCAGAGAGTCCAGAATTCTCAAGAGTTGAGCAAATAATATATCCCTTCTTTTTATATGTTTGAAGTTCAGTTTCATCGAATTTATCGGATTTATTTAGAACTTTAATTATTTTATTTTTATCTACTAATTTAGTAAGAGTGTCGTATTCTTTTTTGTTTTCATCTCCATCGATAACAAACAGAACTTTATGCGAATCCTCAATAATTTCATAAGAACGTTTTATGCCGATCTTTTCAATTTGGTCAGTTGCTTCCCGCAAACCGGCAGTATCAAAAATCCGCACGAGATATCCATTAAGAGAAATAACCTCTTCCAAATAATCGCGTGTAGTTCCGGGAATTGGTGTTACTATTGCACGCTCAGTTTCCAGAAAGGAATTGAAAATGCTAGATTTCCCAACATTTGGTGATCCTACCAGACTAACCTTTAATCCATCTTTTATGATGAGACCTTCTTCTCCTGTTTTGGCAAGAAAGATGAGTTCATTATTTAAAGTAGTAAGTTCATTAATGAATTTGCTGTTATCGATTTCATCGAGGTCATTTTCCAGAAAATCGATTTCGAGTTCTAGTTGAGTTCGAAAATCTGTTAATTGAGCTAATAATTTTTCAATTCGACTGCGCAATCTTCCTTCATATTGCTGAAGTGCTGCAATATGTGAAATTTTTGTTTTCGCAGTTAACAGATCTCCAACTGCTTCTGCTTGTGTAAGCCCGATCTTATCGTTTAGAAATGCACGTTGAGTAAATTCTCCGGGTTCGGCTAATCTAGTATCCCGCAACAAAATTTGCAGAATTTGATTTGTAATAAAAGTACTGCCATGACAGGAAATTTCTACAACATTCTCACCTGTGTAACTATGAGGTACTTTAAAAACAGTTACTAAAACTTCATCCACAAGTTTTCCAGCATCTGATATTCGACCAAAAATTGCTTTATGTGAAGGCTGATCATTAAGGTTTGTTTTGCTTTTAAATATTTTGGAAACTACATTTATTGCTTCGTCTCCGCTTATTCTAATTACAGAAATTCCACCAATTCCAAGAGGAGTGGAAATTGCAGAAATTGTATCGTGAGAATATTCCATTGTATTCTATTTTAAAATAGAGATGATCTCTTTTGTTATTTTTTTAGCTGATATTCCTATCAAATCTTTTAGTTGATCTACTGTTCCATGTTCAATAAACTCATCAGGAATACCAAAAGAATGAACCTTAACATCTGAATTTGAAAAATATGATTTCATCATGCTGCCAAAACCACCAATCAGCGCATTATCTTCAATCGTAATTATCGTATGGACTTTCTTTTTAAGATCGTTGAATAATGATGTATCAAAAGGTTTAAGAAAGCGTGGATTAATGAGATATGGGTCAACATCAGGAAGTTTATCTTTTAGTTCATCATAAACAATTACTGCATCTTCCATTGCTTTTCCAACACCAATTATTGCAACATCTTTTCCCTCGTTGACAATTACACTTTTTCCAATTTCTATTGGTTCAATTTTTCTATCCAAATATTTCGTACAACCACGTGGATAACGAATCACAATAGGTCCGTCTTTGTAGTTAGCCGCAAATTTCAACATTGCAGAAAGTTCCTCGGCATTAGCAGGGATAAGAATAAGAAGTCCGGGTATCAGATTGAGATAAGAGAGATCAAAAATGCCATGATGTGTTGCACCATCATCTCCAACTAATCCCGCCCGGTCAAGACAGAACACTACAGGCAATTTCTGCAAAGCAATGTCATGAATAACTTGGTCAAATGCTCTTTGCAGGAATGTGGAATAGATAGCTACAAACGGCTTTATTCCCTGTACTGCAAGTCCACCTGCAAAGGTTACTGCATGTTGCTCTGCTATGGCAACATCAAAAAACTGATCAGGAAATTTCTCTGCAAATTCTGTAAGACCAGTTCCATCTGTCATTGCTGCAGTTATTGCTACTACATTTTTATTCTTTTCAGCAATTTCACATAATGTATTTCCAAAAACTTTTGAATATGTTTCAGCCTTCTTTTTCTTGATTTTTCCGGTTTTTATTTCATAAGGTCCCAGTCCATGAAAACGGGCTGCATCATCTTCTGCATGTTCATAACCTCTCCCTTTTTGCGTTACAACATGAACTAAGATCGGTCCCATAAGATTGGTTTTAATTTTATGGAAGATTCTAATCATTCTTGGAATATCGTGTCCGTCGATGGGTCCGAGGTATTTAAACCCCAGATCCTCAAAAATGATGTTTGGAGCAAGAGTGTGAACCATGTTCTCTTCCAAAGTACGTGCACTTAAAATAACTCTTCTGCGAATTCGATGAGGAAGATGTTGTACAAAATCATAGATCAAGCTTTTTGTTGCGTTGTAAGGCTTGCTGACTAACATATTTGTTAAATGCGATTGAAGAGCGCCAACGTTTTTAGAGATAGAAAAATTATTATCGTTTAAAATAACTATCATGTCTTTTTGGAGATGTCCCGCATGATTTAAGGCTTCAAAAGACATTCCTCCAGTGAGGGCACCATCACCAATAACCGCAATTGTACGACCATTTATACCTTTCATTTCTTTGGCTACGGCTATTCCAAGTGCAGCAGAGATGGAAGTACTGGCATGACCAACTCCATAAGCATCATACTTGCTTTCAAAGATGTTATTGAATCCACTTAATCCGCCAAATTGACGTAATGTTTTAAATTGTTTGTTTCTTTCTGTAAGTATTTTATAGGCGTAAGATTGATGTCCAACATCCCAAACTATCCTATCTTCCAACGGGTCGAACATTTTAAGCAATGCAATTACAAGATCAGTAGCACCCAAACTTGGAGCAACATGACCACCGGTTTTTGCAGTCACCTGAATTATTCTCTCTCTTACATCTCCAGCTAATTCCTGTAGCTGCACAATTGAGAGTCTCTTAACATCTTTCGGTGTTTTTATTTTTTCTAACATAATTCAACCTTCATATTATTGAACCAAAAAGTAGATTTATTAGACTCAACTGTCAATTAAAATCAATAACTCGATCTGTGATCCAGTCCAAGATGTTATCAATTCCTCTTCTCTTTAGTGATGAGCAGGCAATTATTTTCTGATTGCCCAAATTCAATCCACTCTTTAATTTTATTATTGTAGCATTTGCCTTTGATTTTGGGATCTTATCAGATTTTGTGGCAGCGATCATGAATGGGATATTCATAGATTGCAGCATTTGTATCATGAGAATATCTTTGGGATCTGCTTTATGCCTGATATCAACCAAACAAACAACACCTCGTAGTTGCTGCCTGTTCTCGAAGAATGTTAATATCATTTTTCTCCAGGAATCACGTTGTGTTTTACTTACTTTTGCATATCCGTAACCTGGTAGATCTACAAAACTGAAAAAACCTTCCAACTCTTTCTTATCAATTTTGAACCTGATCTCAAAGAAATTTATTAGTCTAGTTTTACCTGGTTTATTACTAACTTTAGCAATTCCTTTTCGGTTAAGCAGTTTATTTATCAGAGTCGATTTTCCTACATTAGATTTTCCGGCAAAGGCAATTTCTGCAAAAGCGGTTGGATAATAATCAACTGGCATTACAGCACTTTTAACAAATTTAGATTCTACAATTCTCATTTATTTTACCAATTTTTGTAGTTATTCAAAATAGATCATGGAAGTAATATCAGATTCCCAAACTTCTACATCTGCAATATTACAATCCGGAAATTTAATGCGCTTCTTGATTTCATGATAAATAAATTTTGCAATATTTTCTGAGGTTGGATTTATACCTTTAAAATATTCCAATTCATTCAAATAAGTGTGATCAAGCATCATCATTACATCATTCAAATATTTCTTCACTTCTCCAAAATCTATTGTCATTCCAATTTTATCAACTTTTTCGCAGATAATTCCAATACGTACTTTCCAATTGTGACCATGAAGGTTCTTACATAAACCCTCGTATCCATCCAGTTTGTGCGCCGATGAAAAATTTGAGGTTACATTCAATTTATACATAACTCCTCCTCATCTCGTATTCAAAGCAACCTCGAATAAATTTTGAGTGCTTTATTTGTAAAGAACTTTAATAATTGACAAAATGAGTGCTCCTCAGAATTTTCCAAGCGGAAATAAATGATAAATGAGGAAATTTATGAAATGTAATGGTATGAGAAAAGAAAAAACAAAAAATGGTAGAAAGATAAACGTAAAATGCAATACTGAACTAGATAAACATGCTCTTTTCTGCAAAGTGTGTGGTCAATCAACAGGTGCACTTTCCGGACCACTTTCTGCAAAAGTAAATTATCAGGATGTTTGGGGAAAATTCAAGCAAATCAAATCTCAATATTATTCATTCTCTATTTTTATAGTTCTTACATCTTTTTTACTTATTGGTTTAGGAATATTCTTTAGTAAAGACTTGGCAGAGAGTTTTAAAATCGATCATTATCTTTTCACAAATCTCATGCTTCTGATTTTAGTTCCGTTTACACTTATTCCATTTAGTTTTAAAGAGAATTTTGTAGAATATCCTTTTAAGATTGCGATGTATTTCAATTCACTGAAGCACTATCCAAAATTCTTTATGTTCGTACTTGTAAATATTCTTTATTTTTTACTTTTAAAGATTCTATGTACTGGTTATATTTTGGGAATTACAGTAGATCCGATCCTGCATCCGGTTAGATTTATTTTAGTCCTTTATTGGATAACGATAACATTTCCTGCAGCTTTTCTTATTACAAGAAAGAAAATGAATCCAATAAAAGCGGTTATTTCCTGCTATAAAGCAAGTGCAGAAACACGCTGGCAGCAATTCTTTATCGTATTCAGACTGTTTGTGATGAATATCATTGGTGCTGCTTTTGCCGGATTAGGACTTCTTGTAACGATCCCTTTCTCATATATTTTAATAGAAAAATATTACCAAAGCCTGGATGAATTTGAGCTTTTTGAATAATAAAATTCAACGCAGATCGACACAGATAAATATGGCTCAGTATGATTTTTATACTTCAATTTATTGAATTCTTTTTCGTGTTTTTTAGTATTTTTCGCGGGGTATTTTTTTTGTTGGAGGAAACCCAAGTATTTTGAGTTTGTATAATTAGGAGTAAAATGGAACATTTAAGAATTGGAATTGTAGGAAATATTGGTGTTGGAAAATCTACATTAGTAGATGCAGCAAGCAAAAAACCGTATAATGAAATATTGCTCTCAACAATTCCCAATAAAATTGGTGATGAAAAAGTTTATGCTTTTCAAGAAAAATTCAACCCCAAAGTTTTGGATGCATTCTATGAAGACCCGATTGGAAATGCCTTTATGGCGCAGATTGAATTCTTCAATGGAAGATTGGATAGGCAGCGTAAGATCGAAGACAGGAAGGGAATTGTCTTAGAAGATAGAACTTTAGCTGAAGATTATCATATTTTTGGCATGGCGCAAAAGATCATGGGAAACATGACAGAAGAAGAATTTCTAGCCTATCAACGTAATTATGATCTAATGACACAAGAGATAACATTACCGGATTTGATAGTTTACCTTAAAGCAGATGTCCCAGTTCTTTTAGAAAGGATCAAAGAGCGCGGGAGAAAGAGTGAAGCTGGAATCCCAAGAGAATATCTGGAGCAATTGAACCAGTTATACGATCAATTTATTAATCGTCACGTTACTTGCCCAGTGTTGGTGATAGATGCAAATGTGGATACGCCTATTGATAAATATATAGAAACCACGATCAATAAGATTGCTGAAAAAATTGGATCTCTTGATCTTCGCGTTACAACACCGGGAATCAGCAAATGGGTAACTCTACCAGAAACAGCTGCAACCCTTAAGGCAATCGATGCAGAAACAAAATTGGAAAAATTCTTACTTGAAAATCCAAAACTTATCTCTGTAGCGGGGAATGTTGGTTTAGGTAAATCAACTTTAACAGCAATAATGCAGCGAAGCTTAAAGATAAACGGATTATATGAAAACCCTGAGGAAAATCCACTTTTGGAAAAATTTCTAAAAGATAAAAAAACATATTGCTACGATCTTCAGCTTCACTTTCTAAATATGCGGAAAGAGCTTCAAATTAAAGGTACTAGTGGGAAAAAGAGTTATGTATTAGATAGATCACTACCGGAAGATCTTCTTGTTTTCTGTTATCAATTTCATAAAGATGGATTTTTAGATCACGATGAGCTTGATCTTCTAACTGCAAAATTTAAAACAGTATGTAATGAAATTCCTTCATCTGATCTTTTGATTGTATTAAAAGGAAGAACTGATCTGGCTTGGAGGCGCATTCAACAACGTGGAAGAGAAATGGAGATGGAAGGCGGCTGGAGCAGAAGTGATATTGATGCATTGAATGGATGGTATAGAACATATGCCAATGATGTTTGCCGATTTGGATATCATAAAGGTAAAATAATTGAGATAAATGTTGAGAAGATAGATTTTACGAATCGTGTTCACGTGGGATATATTTTTGAGATCATTTACAATGCTCTCAAAAATTAGGAGATTCAAATGAAAAAATTATTAATTATTCTAATCATTTTGACATTAGCCTGCTCAGTGTTTGCAGAAGATATTGGATTATTACGAAAATCTTTGATTATGTCAACTTTATGGCAGACAACATCAGCTGAATATCACGCTCTTGCCTATCAGGCTTATAATATTGCCAGACTAAGATTAGATGAAGATCTAAAAATTAAGCGTACAAAAAAGAGAGCAATAGTTGTTGATGCAGATGAGACAGTTATAGATAATTCAGCCTTCCAAGTTAGAATGATAGTCGATGGCGTGCAATATAGTAGTGATTTTGATAACTGGGTAAAAAGTGCTGAAGGCAAAGCAATACCGGGTTCGTTGGATTTTCTTAATTATGCTTATGAAAATGGCTGTAATATATACTATATTTCTAATAGGAAGTTGCATCATATGGAGGGAACCCTTAAAAATCTTAAGATCCTGGGTTTTCCTCAAGCCGAAAAATCTCACATTCTTCTGAAAAGTAATACATCCAATAAGGGGATTAGAAGAGATCAGGTGGCAGAAGATCATTTTATCGTTATGTTTATTGGGGATAATTTAATTGATTTTGAAGATGTTTTTCGCTATAATAATATAGAAGAGAGATATTCATCAGTAGAAAAATTTAAAGATGAATTTGGTAAGAAATTTATTATTCTTCCAAATCCTATGTATGGAGAATGGGAAAAAACTCTTTACGGTGGAACTCGAAAAATCTCGGTAAAAGAGAAAGAAAAAAAAATGTGGGGACATCTAAATAATAATAAATAATAATTAGAAAACAGTAAAAAGCGTTCTGCATAATTCCTAATTGTCATTGCGAGGTTTCTTATATAGAAATTCTTGCGAAGCAATCTAAATCCCAAATAACCAGCTTAAAAGAGATTGCTTCGTTTGTAACAGCATCCGGACGCAAAGACACTTTTTTACTTTTCTTACAAAAACACTCTATTATGCAGAACCCTTAAAACAGTAAAATAAATAGAGTCTTGATAAAAATTTAATAAATATCATTTTCACCTTGACATCTTAAGAGCAAAAATCAATTTTCTCATATTGTATTGTTAATTAATAAAAAGGAGGAAGTTATGAAAAAAATCGTATTGTTTGTAATTCTTACAGTTTTGTTGATTCTGCCGGTATATGCGCAAGTTGGGAAAATTGCCGGGCGGGTTACTATCGAGAACAGTGGACAGCCACTTGCTAATGCTGCAGTAATATTAGTTGGTGCAGAACAAGGTACCTATACAAAAAACAATGGTACTTTCACGCTTATTGATGTTCCTGTTGGTATTGCTAATGTTCAGTTTCGTTATATGGGTTATGGAACCCAGAACTTGAAAGTTGAAGTTAAAGAAAATGAAACAGCAATTGTTAATGTTAAACTTGTTGTTGAATCAATTGG
>JAYEKK010000084.1:0-3986 GCA_034660955.1 Candidatus Cloacimonadota bacterium
AATTCAGACCATAAGAGAGACGGTGAATTTTGGGCAAAAACAATAGATACTAATGTAAATAACATAATTAGAAATAAATATTTTTTCATTTATCCTCCAATTCTTTAAGTTGCTGCTAATGGTTGGAACACTGCCACGTTCTTCTTGCTTGGCTGTGGAGCTGTGTGTTAGATGAATCAAAAAAATGTGAGAAGGTATGTAACTTGTTACAATAAATCTTTTATTAGAAAATTTCAGAAAACACAGAATCTAACTTTTCATCAATATCGACCCCAATTTTCTCGAAGGGAATATCAAATTTAGTTAATACTTCTGCAAATTTGAGAAACCCATTTTCTGATCTTAACTCAACCCATTCAGTGTTCAGCTTTTCTGCTTGTTTTTTGTTTAAATTAGACATTTTGTCAGCTACAAATAAATCACTCTCCCTAGCAAAGATAGCATCAGCACTTTCAGGATTTCCTTTTCCCATTAATTTTACTTCACATCTGTATTTCTTCTTATCTGTTATTAAATAGAAATCAACTTCTCGCATTGATGATGGCAACTTTGATTGATCATAATATTGTTCAGGAACGTCAAAAAGTTTACAAAGAGTTTTCATCAAATACTTTTCAACTCTTTTACCAGCTGTTGACCATAAACCTCCTCTTAATGCTGCACGTTTGACAGCCAAAGTGTTAATCACAATTAAACTCTCATTAATATTTAAATCGACACTCACTTTTCTAAGTTTGATCGTTAATGTTAAATCTAAATCCGATTCAACCTCTATTAATTGATCAATTGCATTGTAGAGTGTATCATAATGCTCATTTGAAGCACTTATGACAATCTCTTTTCTCGCAGAATTATACATATTGGTAATTGTTTTCTTATTCAAACCAGAATTAATCGCAATATCGTTTGGAGATAGATTTGGATTTAGGAATTCTTTTTTATACCAATCTGTAGAAATATCTTTGTTTTTCAATTTAGCATCAACAACTTCTTTAAAAAAATCAATTGCATATTGAAGAAATTCTGCATTAATTAAAGTTACTATTTCGATTCTATAATCTTCACCGTGAATGAGTTTCTTGATAATATTTTTGGTTACTGTTTCTGTTAAAGTCATTTACACTCCTCTACTATTTTTTTGAAATCTTGTGATTTTAAAAAAGTTGGTTGAAATTTTGTATTTGAGAAAATTGTTGTTTGAGAAAGTTTCTCCTTTATTCGATTTACATAATTAGGTTCCATTTCAGTTAAAAGGAAATATCTCCGTAACTCTTGAGCTGCTTTTGCCATTGTCCCACTTCCTCCGAATGGATCAAAAACTAAATCTCCAATGTAAGAATAGAGTTTAATTATGCGATTACAAAGTTCGATTGGGAATACTGCTGTATGAGTTTTATCAAAAACAGGATCAATTTTCCAAATATTTGATGTCTCATAGCTTTCTTTAATTTTGCTTTTTTCAACTGTTTCCCAGAAATATTGTTTAATATTCCAATCTAAAAGTTTATCAGTCTTTTTCCGATAAACCATAATACTTTCACTTCTTGGATTAGGCTTATACGCTAATGGTTTACGATGCTGTTCAAATCCAGCTACTCGATTTTTTACGCTCGCTTCTGGTTTAACCCAAATAATATCATCAATAAATTCCCAACCCATTTTTATAAGTAACGGATGAATATCATATGGAATTGGATATCTTCTACTGGAATGTTGACGACTTACTCTGGGTATAATTATTGGAGATGTATTTAGAATGAAGAAGCGACCTTCTTTTGTTATACGATGAATATCTTTAAAAACAGTTTCAAGAAATTTTAGATATTCATCATAGCTTTGATAAATTGAATAATCCCGAGCATTATAATATGGAGGAGAAGTAAAAGTTAAATGAATGGATTCATCTGGAATTAGTTTTATAACATTTCTCACATCATCTTGAATGACACAATTTTTTAAGAAATCAGGGGATAGCGAATGTTTATAAATATTCTTTTTAATTTTTTTTTCTTTAAATTCTTTATTGATTACATCTTGAATTATCTCGTTTGGATGATTTGATAATTTTTTTAAACATTCTTTAACTCGGTTATTTTTTTTGAATACTAATAAACCACGAATTGCTTGCAACACAACTTCTGGATCATTATCTTTTAGAAGTTGAATTAGAAAATTAATTGTATTTTCATTTCGTAAACGTCCAATTGCTGAAACTGCTTCACGTCTAACATTGGCAGAATTATCAGTACGAATAACTTCAATATATTTGTTTAATAATTTTATATCTGTGAGTTTAGCTAAATTTTTTAAAGCTAAATAACGAATTTTATTGTTCTCATTTTTTAGTGCTAATAATAATGGGTTCGGATTGAAATCTTTTGGTAATTTGCCCAAACGATTTAAGACACTAATTATATTTCCACTGTTTTCTGTTTGAATAAAATCGTTTATCAAGTATTCATTATTTTTCAAAGAATCAATTTCAATTTTATGATTCATAATTTTCTCCACTTATAGTTTTGAGTTGATAAATATTTTATATGTTTTTGATGCAAGTTTTTTTGTTTCATCTAACATATGTACGCCGCGTCAACATAAAATGTCTCTATAACTAACCTATAGATATGCCAAAACGTCTCCTATAACTTCTGTTCTTGTAGTTATTGTAGACATTTAATCTACATCTTTAATATCTAAATCATCTAAGGGACTTGTGATTTTACTCATACCTTTTTTTGTTATTTGGGTATATATCTCCGTTGTTTTTGAACTTTTGTGACCTAATAATTTCTGAATAAATCTCAAGTCCTCTCCTTGTTCCAATAGATGAGTCGCAAAACTATGACGTAAACTATGAACCGAAACCTTCTTGTCAATGTTTGTCTTTTCTAACGTTCTATAAAATAATGATTGAATACTATTTTTCGAATATTGCTCTTGGGAAATATTTTCAAACAACCACACTTTAGGTATATATTTTTTAAAGTATTCTCGTAGCATTAGCAGTAATTCTTCCGATAGGATCGTTGTTCTGTCTTTCTTTCCTTTCCCACCACGCACATAGATCAATTTTCTCTCTGAATCAATATCTGCAATTTTAAGATTAACCGCTTCACTTAATCTTAATCCAGCCGAATATATTGTTGATAAGATCGCCTTATGTTTAATATTATTAGTGCAGTCAATAATTTGTTTCACTTCAAGTTTACTAAGCACAATTGGTAATTTCTGCTTTTTGCTTCTAGGAATCTCAAAATAATATTTCTTCGTTTCTCTCCTCAATATTTTTTCAAAATAAAGCTTTATTGCACTGATCACCTGTTTCTGATACGAGAAAGATATTTTCTTTTTCTTTAGTAGGAATAGCATATATTCTTTCACATTCTCATCGGTAAGCTTTGAAGGATCTATTTTTGAATAATAATTAAAGAATCTAACGATCTGATCTTTATAAACTATAATAGTATTTTCACTATATCTTTTAAGAATAAGCTGATCGCTAAAATCTTTCAGTGCTTTTTCACGCAGACCTATTTTAGTTTTTTGTTTAGGAGAAAATAATTTTTTGAATTTATTTAAACACTCTTTGGTTCGCGGCATCACCCAGCTTTGCTTAGGTCTGCTAAAATAACAGCCTGGAATTGTAACAGCATGAAATTTCCTAAATTCAAATGATAATACCTCAATTTTGTATCTGTTCTTTGAGATCAGTGTTAATTGATAATCGTCAGTTTTTAATATATCCATCTTTATTTCCCATTTCCCTTTTCCCATTTCCCATTTCACTTTTCACTTAAACCCTATTTTACACATCCAAATTATCCAAAGGACTTTGAATTGTACTCAAATCTCGTTTGCTTACCTTCAAATACTTAAAGGTCGTTTTGGAATGTTTATGCCCAAGCATTTTCTGAATATATCGAATATCCACACCTTTTTCTATTAAATGAACAGCGAATGAGTTTTTGAGAATAGTAAGTGTTACT
>JAYEKK010000085.1:0-3967 GCA_034660955.1 Candidatus Cloacimonadota bacterium
TTGAGCAGTTAAAGGCTGAAATTAGTAATGTGGATTATACAGCAGAAGTTACTATCTCAATTTCAATTGAAGAACATATTAAAGATGATCTAGAAAAATACCTCATTGAATTAGAAAAAGCCGGGAAGCTGAAGATAGTAAAGTAGTGTCAATTCTCCGAATTGACCTTCTGGTTGATAAGTTGAACTTATCAACCCAATTGTATCCGCAATCCGGCGGTTGCTGGATGCGAATGAGGAAAAATTCAATTATTTCTCAAACTCCTCTCCTATCCTTATCCCAGATAATTTTATGCAATTGTAATTGCATTCGTACAGGAAGCTTATCTTCAATTATCCATTTTGCTAGATCTTGAGCGTTAAGTTTGTCTGAGACAGGTGAGAAGAGAACTTCGTACTCATTCAGTTTATATTTAATCATAAAATCTTTTGCCCAATTGTAATCAAAATTATCTGATAATACAAATTTGATCTCGTCATTTTTTTTATTAATATATTCAAGATTTTCAAGTAAAAAACTGTTTTCTTCACCACTTCCCGGGCATTTCACATCAACAATTTTGATTACATAATCAGGTACATCTTTTAGTGAAATCGATCCATTTGTTTCTAAAAGAATTTTGTATCCATCTTTATACAATGTTTCAAGAAGTTGAAATACTTCTGGTTGCAGAAGTGGCTCACCACCGGTTATTTCAACTAATTTAACAGGATCGTATTCTTTTACTTTTGTAATAATTTCATTTATAGAAAGCGAAATATCACTTTCGTAACTGTAGGTCGTATCGCAGTAATCACAACGTAAATTACAACCGGCTAATCGGATAAAGACACAAGGCAAGCCGGTATAGGTTGATTCACCCTGGATACTGCAGAATATTTCTGATATGTTTATCATTTTCCTCCCGCTAATCACACGAAACAACACGAAAATTAAACTACAAAGTCAAATCTATTTTTCGCGATATTCAGCGTTTTTTGTGGGTATGATTTTACCCAGTATTCTGTATCTATCATTTTCCTCCCGCTAATCACACGAAACAACACGAAAATTAAACTACAAAGTCAAATCTATTTTTCGCGATATTCAGCGTTTTTCGTGGGCATGATTTTACCTTGTATTCTGTATCTATCTTTTTTCTCCCGCTAATCACACGAAACAACACGAAAATTAAACTACAAAGTCAAATCTATTTTTCGCGATATTCAGCGTTTTTTGTGGGTATGATTTTACCCTGTATTCTGTATCTATCTTTTTTCTCCCGCTAATCACACGAAACAACACGAAAATTAAACTACAAAGTTAAATATATTTTTCGCGATATTAAGCGTTTTTCGTGGGCATGATACTCTGTGTTGATCTTCTAAAAAGGCAAAAATGGAAAATCTTTTTTATACCCTAATTTTTTATTGAATGAATCTGTGATTTTCTCCGGATGCCCGAGAACGAATCTATCTTCTCCAAAGAAATAATAGTCATCTTCATTTATCTTGAATTCATTTAAAAATTTAACATCACCACATATTGGAGTTCCCTGATGAATAAGAAACTCAATATCTCCCATTTGGGTTGAAAGTAAATTCCTAAATGGATCTTCATCATGTTTTTTTATTAGTAACAGGTTAGATGTATATTCAGTAATTGTACCATATTCTTTTGGAAGCTTGAGAGCTTGTACCGCATTTGTTGTGATCATTTTAAATATTTGTTGCATTGGAATATGCGGGAATTTTTGGTGAGCAAACTTGAGTTCTTCCAAAAGATTAACACTCCCGGACATCGTGGAGTCAGTTCCTAAAACCACGTTTACACCATACTCTAAACATGCATATATATCAAGTGTTTTACCAATCAAATAATAATTTGAGTTGGGACACCAGCAAATAGATGTTCCAGCCTCTGCACATTCTTTGATCTGCTCTCTAGTCAGTGCGATCCCATGAATGAGTAGAGTATTAGATTTGAGTAATTTCAACTCTTTTAACTTTGGAAAACATTTTTTTGCCAGTTCATCATCTCCTTCACCAAGATGCATAATAAATGGAATATTGTCATTAGTTTTTGCAAATTCTTCTTCGGCACTGTCACCACCCCACCAGTTACCCATAGAAAGAGAATGGTGCTGGGTATAATCCTCAATAACAATTATGGGATTATCTTTGTAATATGATGGTTTTTGTTTTGGAATGTGATCTTGCACAACAGCACAACCGGAAAATAAGTTTTTGTAGATTCCCAATAACACGATCTGATTTGCAGCTTCTTGAGTTAGATTAAAAGAGCCATCATTTATCCATACTTTATTTCTTTCGAGGAATGTTTCGGTATTCTTCATATCCTCAACCCAGATATTTACGTTAGGATATGTTTTACCGAAACCTGCTTTTGGGTACCAATTGCTTATAAGATGATCATGACTATTAATAAAAGGAGGATAAGCAATGAAATTAGAACAATCAAATTGTATATTCTCATTCTTGAGTAATGTACTGTTTATTCTTATGTTTGCCCTTTTAATGATTTTATCGGGATTACAAACACAAGAATCAACTTTAATTTTCATATTATCTTAATTTTTTTGTTATTTGCGGAACTATTTCGAACAAATCACCAACCAATCCCAAATCTGCAACTTTAAAGATTGGAGCATCAGGATCTTTATTAATTGCAATAATGTAATCTGAGGATTGCATTCCAGCCAGATGTTGAATTGCACCGGAAATCCCAATCGCAATATATATTTTGGGTTTAATTGTCTTTCCAGTCTGACCAACTTGATGTGGATATGATATCCAATCTGCATCTACAGACGCTCTGGAAGCTCCAATAGCACCATCAAGAACTTTAGCAAGATCTTCGATTATTACGAAGTTGTTCTTGTTCTTTAAACCTCTACCTCCGGTAACCACAAGATCAGCTTCGACCAGGTTAATTGTTTGTGTTTCATCTTTTACAAATTCCAAAAATTTTGTATCATCTTTCAGAACAGAAAAATCAATAGTTTCTTTGATAACTGTTCCTTCTCTGGAATCATCTCTTTCTAATGGATCCATTACTTTATGACGTACAGTAGCCATTTGTGGAAGATGATTTGGTGTTAATATTGTTGCCAAAATATTTCCGCCAAAAGCCGGTCTGGTTTGCAATAAATTAGTTGTGTCGGGATCAATTTCCAAACCTGTGCAATCTGCAGTTAAACCTGTGTGTAATTCCACAGCAACCCGTGGTATAAAAGAACGACCCATCACAGAAGCACCCGAAAGTATGATCTCCGGCATGTATTTTTCTGCAAGTTTCGTAAGTGTTTTAGCATAGGGAAGATCCAGAAAATTTTCTAATCTTGGATCATCAACCACTATAACTTTATCTGCACCAAAAGCGATGAGTTCTTTGGAAAGATCTCCAATATTATGACCCATAAGAATAGCAACCAAATCACACTCACGCTGATCTGCCAATTCTCTTCCCTTTCCTAAAAGTTCAAAAACTACCGGAGATATTTCATTATTTTTTTGTTCAGCAAAAATCCAGATGTTCTTATATTGACTTCTATCAATTGCTTCCTGTCCAAATTTACGAATAATAATTGCATCGAATGGACATGCACTTACGCAAGCTCCACAGAGTGTGCATTTATCCATATCGATCTCTGCAACTTTATCTATAATTACAATTGCATCGTATGCGCAAGCTTTTAAACAAAGCTCACATCCTATACATCTATCACGAATTACTTCAATCATATTTACAATTTCCTTAATGTAAAATTTAAATGAAAAATAAAAATATCATTCCTAACGTCAAGCTTAAATTTTTTCTAGATTTTTAAGATAGTTATTCATTAAAATAATGATTTCTGTCTCTATCGGAACCATACTTTCACAAGAAATAAAGTGTATTTATATAAAGAGAGTAGTTTGGCTTTCGCCAGCATCCTTGAGGAAAGTAGCTACACCACAATAACGCA
>JAYEKK010000086.1:0-3951 GCA_034660955.1 Candidatus Cloacimonadota bacterium
AGGAAAACACAGCTCTGTGGGTGAACGATCCATGCTGGGTGTTTTTCAACAGGTCGCTGTTCATATTGCTGATCATGGTATTCGAGAACTCTCCACCTTTGATCTGATGTTTGAAGGTATTCGCACCGCTTTAAAATCCCAGATCCAGAGTTCAGTTTTGATGGCTGAAAAGAACCTTGATGATGATTTTGCCATACGCATCCTGAAGGCTCTTTTTCTGGTGAAGTATGTCAAATCCTTTAAAGCCAGTCTGCGTAATATCTCCATCCTGATGTTGGATAATTTTGATCGTAATGTATCAGATCTGCAGAAACAGGTGGAAGAATCCCTGGGGCTGCTTGAGCAACAAACCTATATCCAACGTAACGGCGAGCTTTACGAATTCCTCACAGATGAAGAAAAAGATGTTGAACAGGAAATAAAAAATACAGATGTGGAGAACAGTGAAGTCAACAAAGCACTGGAAAACATCATCTTTGATCATGTCCTGAAAAGTAGAAAAATCCGCTATGATGAAAATGGTCAAGACTATCCATTTTCCAGGAAACTTGATGGTGCTCTCTGCGGTCGGGAACATGAACTGTCCATTAACATCATCACACCATTTAATGAACTGATCGAAAATGAAACCACTCTCTCCATGCAATCCATGGGCAAGGATGAGTTACTGGTAATCATGCCCGCCGATGACCGTTTCTATCACGATCTTGTCCTTTTAAAAAAGACGGATAAACATGTCCGGATAAACTTTTCCCAGACCCAACAGGAAACCATAAAACGCATCCTCTCCGACAAAAGTCTGCAGAACCGTGAACGGGAAAAAGAACTGCAGACAAAGGCCAAAGAACTTCTTGGTGAGGCCAAATGCATTATTAACCTTAAACCACTGGACGATTCGTCCACTGATCCCCAAACAAAAATCATTAAAGGATTTTTCGATCTCCTGCGACGCACCTATCCCAACCTGAATATGCTCGGCGGTATCAAGTACACCGAAAATGATATTACCACCTGCCTGACGCCCCAGGGTGCAACACTCTTTGGCAATGATGAAAAGATGATGAGTGAGGCTGAGCAAGAGATGCTCGCCTATATCCAGGGAAACAGCCGAAACGGAGTGCGTACCACCCTGAAAACACTTCTGGAACGATTCGAGAAGAAACCATACGGATGGTATTTTGCTGCTATCCTCTGTGTGCTGGCAAAACTATGTGCGAGAGAAAAGATAGAAGTCCGCTCTGATTCCAATATCCTTGAAGAAAAGGATCTTGAAAAAGCACTCCGTAATACCGGAGGTCACAATAATGTTATTCTTGATCCACAGATAGATTTTACAGGTTCTCAGGTCAGACAATTAAAAACATTCTATGAAGAGTTTTTCGATACTCCCCCCAAAGCAAATGAAGCTCGACCATTGGGACGTGAGGCTCTGGAATCCCTGAAAACGAATTTACAGAAACTGGAACCACTGGTAAACCAGGTCAACCATTATCCCTTCCTCACAGTTCTTGCCGAACCAATCAAACGACTGCAGGAACTGAGCAAAAAAGAATACAGCTTTTTCCTCACTGATCTTTCCCCTATTGAAGATGATCTGCTGGATATAAAAGAAGATATCCTTGATCCGGTACAACGTTTTATGTCCGGTTCTCCAAAGGATATTTATGATGACAGTAAACGGTTTCTTGAGGAGCAGAATGCCAACTTTGCAGGTCTTACTGGTGACGAATCCCAGCAAGTCAAAGATATCCTTGCCGATGCTGAATGTTTTAAGGGAAATAAAATGCAGCAGCTCAAGGGATTGGTTGATACCCTGAGAGAACAGGTTTCTTTGTTTATTGAGCAGGAAAAGCAACAGGCATTGGAGATACTTCAAACCCTTCGGGATGAATTAACAGGTATGGATGATTTCTCCTTGTTGTCTGATAGTCAGCGGGAAGAGTTGTTGCAGGATTTCATAGTTTTTAAGGAGAAGTTACAGTCACAGAAGATCGTTGCCGTTATTCGTCAGAGTGTTACTTCCTTTAAAGAGAATACTTTTCTTCAGCTACTGTCAAGGAAAGATGAATGGATTGCGGAGCAACAGGAAAAAGATAAAAAGGATGGTTATACCGGGAAAGCTGATTCTGAAAATGAAGATCCAGGCAAAACCTCAACGGGAGAAACACAACGAAAGTATATTAGCAAGAGTAAAATTTCTGTAAAATTTTCTAAGAGCATCCTTGAAAATGAAAACGATGTTGATGCTTATGCTGAGGCAATAAAGGAAGCGTATCTTGCTGAAGTTAAGTTGGGAAAGCGAGTTCAAATTTAATTTATACATTTTGAGATTATGAGTCAAAAAGCAAAGATAGATTATGGCATTTCAAATTGTTTTGATATGTATGAAAAACTTAAATTTGAAGGAAAGAGATTAGATTCAGATTGGCACGAATACAACTGCTTTAACTTTATTGTGACAGCTTGGCATTTATACGATGATTGGTTGGATAACGACAGACGGTGCAGACCACAATTGTCCATCAAAAAGAAAAACAAAATTCCAGCAACAATGACAAATGTGCTCAACGCCATCAGGGATTTGACCAATGGTAGCAAGCATATGGTTTTAAATAAAAAAAGTGTAAACAAACAAGTGGTAACAGAAGTGCATTCACCTGAAATTCGGGATATGCGCTCATTTATGACAGGTGAGGCAAAAGTTGGAATTAAAATCGATTCAACATACTATAGTATGTGGGATTTGAGGTACATATGTCTCTTATATTTCGCATGGGTTTTTGATGACAATACTCCTATGAATGCATTTCCACCGGATCTTGCAGACCATCTAGATAGGTTAACTCAACTTTCGTCTCAACTGTAAGGTGTAGTTTGAAAATGAACACAGCAGAACTTAAGAAATTCGCTCAATTAGCAAGACGCCAACTCATTGAACAAGTTGGTGCAAGACTCGATCTGGTAGTGCAGGATGACAGTGCAGTACTACGGGATCAGGAAAAAGCCCTCAAGCAGTTACAGGATGAGATTGCCAACAGTTCCAGAGAAGCTGTGATTGATCGGGTAGCCTATATCTGGTTCAATCGTTTCTGTGCTCTGCGGTTTATGGATGTTAATCGTTATAGCCGGATTGGAGCGGTAAGTTCTGCTGAAGGGTTCTCTCAACCGGAAATCCTGCAGGATGCGAAGCAGGGGCATATTGATGATGACTTAAAGGTTGATAAACAAAAAGTCTTTGATCTTCTCGGTGGTCGAACCTCTGCCGCAGATCCACAACAGGACGCATATCGTTTGTTACTGGTGGCTGTATGCAACAGTTACCATAAATTAATGCCTTTTATGTTCGAGCGGATAGCGGATTACACTGAGTTGTTGATGCCGGATGATCTGCTTTCTGAAAATTCTGTTCTCCAGGCAGTACGAGAAACCTTAACCGAAGAAAGTTGCCAGGATGTTGAGGTAATTGGCTGGCTGTACCAGTTTTATATCTCCGAAAAGAAAGACGAGGTTTTTGCAGGACTGAAAAAGAATAAAAAGATCACACCGGAAAATATCCCTGCTGCTACTCAGCTCTTTACCCCCCATTGGATCGTCAGATATCTGGTTGAAAACTCTCTTGGTAGGCTATGGATGCTTAATCATCCAGGTTCTCGTTTGATTGAGAAGATGGAGTATTACATAAAACCGGAAGAAGCAGAAACCGACTTCCTCAAGATCAATTCTCCTGCAGAAATAAAGATCTGCGATTCGGCCTGTGGTTCAGGCCACATGCTTACCTATGCTTTTGATCTCCTCTGTGCCATCTATGAAGAAGAAGGATATGATAGTAAGGAAATTCCTAAGCTCATTCTTACCAATAACCTGTGCGGTATTGAAATTGATGAACGGGCGGGAGAGCTAGCTACCTTTGCTCTGTTTATGAAGGCACGGGAGAAATACCGTCGTTTTTTT
>JAYEKK010000087.1:0-15522 GCA_034660955.1 Candidatus Cloacimonadota bacterium
GAAAAGTAAACTTTATGGAATTACCAAAAGAATTAACTGGAGTTGATGCTAGAATTATGGTTCTAGTTGGAAAATATTTCCCAACCGGAGCTCATAAAGTGGGTGCTACATTTGGTCCATTAGTAGAAAAATTAGTTCACGGTGAATTTGACCCTACAACCCAAAAAGCACTTTGGCCTTCAACAGGTAATTACTGTCGCGGCGGAGCTTACGATTCTTATCTTTTAGGTTGTGAATCTATTGCAGTACTTCCGGAAGAGATGAGCCAGGAAAGATTTGATTGGCTGCATGAAGTAGGTGCGGAAGTTTTTGCAACTCCCGGCAGCGAAAGTAACGTGAAAGAAATTTATGATAAGGCGAAAGAACTTCTTCATGAGCGTGGCGATACAATTGTAAACCTTAATCAATTCAGCGAAATAGGGAATGCTGTTTGGCATTACGCTGTTACTGGTCCGGCTATGGAAGAAGTTTTTAATCAGGAAAAAAGAGAAAATGATACATTCGCAGGTTTATTCTTAACTCAAGGTTCTGCCGGAACTCTTGGCTGCGCAGATTATCTTCGTGAAGTTTATCCAACTTACAAAGTCTGTGCCGGTGAAGCTCTTCAATGTCCCACATTACTTCGTAATGGTTATGGTGCACATAGAATCGAAGGAATTGGAGATAAACATGTTCCGTGGATACATAATATCAAAAATATGGATATGGTTGCCGCTATTGATGATCAACCAAATATTGATATTATGAGATTATTCAATTCTGAAACCGGTCATAAATATCTCTTGGAAAAAGGTGTTTCTCAAGAAATCATTGATAAATTAGATTTACTTGGAATTTCTTCAATCGCTAACATTATGGGTTGCATAAAAATGGCTAAATACTATGAAATGACAGAAGATAAAGTGTTATTTACTGTAGCTACAGATTCAATGGAAATGTACAAATCGAGAGTGAAAGAAGAACTTGAAAATCATGGTGAATTTACTCACGAAGATGCTGCAGTTGTTTATAATCGAGACCTTATGGCAATCGGAATCGACAACATGATCGAAATGAATTACTATGAGAAGAAACGTATGCATAACTTGAAGTATTTCACATGGATCGAACAGCAAGGTAAAACTGTGGAAGAACTCAATGCTCAATGGTATGATGAAGGCTATTGGAAAGATCAGTTTGAAAAAGTTAATGAATGGGATGAAAAAATAACGGAATTTAACAATAAAACTGGTTTACTAAAAAAGTATGAATAACTAATTAATAAACTGCTATCAGCTTAAAAGTTGATAGCAGTTAATGTTGCAGTAAGGAGGACTTATGAGGTTTGACAAATTTTTGCAACCGGAAAGTTTTCGTTCAGCATTGGAAATACTTACAAAAGATTCGAAATCAGTGATTCTTGGCGGTACCACTTTCTTAAGGTTATCTGACAAAAAATATTCTACCGGAATAGACCTTTCCAATCTTGGTCTCGATTATATTAAAGAGAATAATAATCAAATTGAGATTGGTGCATACACACACTTAAGAACTATCGAAATTGATCCTGTCATAAATAAGTATTTTGGAAATCTAATACCAAAGTCACTTGAAAACCTCATTGGAATTCAATTCAGAAATAATGCCACGATCGGTGGAGCAATCTTCGGTCGTTTAGGATTCACAGAAATCATTACAGCTTTACTTGTTCTGGATTGCGAACTTGAATTTGAAGAAAATGGTCTTGTGCCTTTTAGTGAATTTATTTCAAATTGGAACATCAAACGAGATATCCTTAAAAAAATAATCATCAAGAAAGAAAAAGGTAATTGTTCATATCATATGCTGCGGAATTCTAATGCAGATTTTGCCATATTATCTGTTGCTGTTTCCAATTTTGACAACATTAAAATTGCAGTTGGAACCCGACCCTCAATTGCCAAGTTATCCGAAAAAGCTTCCCAAATCATAAATTCCGATAATAATAATATCGATGAAGCTGCCAATATGGTTGCAGAAGAATTTAAGTTTGGTAAAGATTTACGGGCTGAAGGTAAGTATCGAAAGATGATAGCCCCAGTTCTTGTGAAACGTGCTCTGCTGGAGGTTCTAAAATGAAACTTAAATTAAATATTAATAATAGATTTTATAACACTAATATCGACGGTGACGAATCTCTTTTAGATGTACTTAGAAATATTGGATTTAAAAGTGTGAAAAAAGGATGCGATACCGGAACATGTGGTGTTTGTTCTGTTCTCATAAATGGAAAGCCAACTCTCTCTTGTCAATTCCTAGCTGCAAGAGCTCCGGGGCATAAGATATTAACCGTTGAAGGTCTCGGCAAAAAAGCTGACAAAATTGTTGATGTGATTGTTAATGAAGGAGCGGATCAATGTGGATACTGTGGTCCAGCTTTAGTACTCACAACTTACGCTATGAAAAAAGAATTGAAAAATCCAACTATTGAAAAGATCAATCATTATCTTGCTGGAAATTTATGTCGGTGTAGTGGTTATGAAGGACAACTCCGTGGCATTAAAAAATATATGGGGGTGAAATGATGAAATTCAAAGAAGTTAAACATTCAATCCCAAAAGTTGATGGAAGAGGTTTACTTAAAGGCAAATCAGCATATACAGATGACCTTGCAGTAGAAAGTGCTCTGATAATTAAACTACTTAGAAGTCCTTACGCATTTGCAAAGATTAAATCAATTAGTACAAAGAAGGCTCTAAAAGTAGAAGGAGTAGAGTGTATTCTAACCTATAAGGATGTTCCCCGTATTCCAATTACAAGAGCCGGACAAAGTTATCCTGAACCATCTCCAAAAGATAAATTTATTTTAGATAATTATGTGCGTTATGTTGGTGACGAGGTTGCAATTATAGCAGGAACTACAGATAAAGTTGTTGATGATGCAATGAAACTTATCGTAGTGGATTATGAAATACTTGAACCTGTTTTAGATTTCGAAAAAGCCATAGGTCACAAATCTATTATCCATCCGGAAAAAGAAATTTATACAATGTTCCCGATGGGACTTGATGCAAAAAACAATGTTGCCTGTAGTTACATGGACACAATGATCGTCGGCGATGTGGATAAACAGATGAAAGAATCAGAGGTTACCATAGAACAGCGTTATTTCACAAATGCTCAGCAACAAGTTCCTTTAGAGCCTCATACATCCACAGCTTTTATCGATGTCCAGGGAAGACTGAACATTATTACTTCTACTCAAAACCCTTACCATACTCGTCGTATTATTGGTGAAGCGTTAGGGAAACCTCAGCGAGATATTAGAATTTATAAGCCAAGAATCGGTGGTGGATTTGGTGCCAAACAGCAAGTTCATAATGACCTTTTTACAGCAATTGTAACTTTAAAAACAGGCAAACCATCTAAATGTTTTTATACAAGACAGGAAGTTCAGGAAAACACATTTACACGTCACGAAATGAGATTTGATATTCGTCTGGGTGCGGATAAAGAAGGTAATCTTGAAGCTTTCGATATGCAACTATTATCTAATACCGGTGCTTATGGAGAACATGCCCTTACCACATTTATGGTAGCCGGTTCTAAACTTCTTCCCATGTATAATAAGGCAAAACATCTACGGTTTGAAGGTAAGGTGGTTTACACAAACAGATGTTCGGCAGGAGCTTATCGCGGTTACGGTGCACTTCAGGCAAATTTTGCTGTAGAATCTGCCATGCGGGAACTAGCAGAAAAACTCAATATGGATCCAACTGAACTTCGCTTGAAAAATTGTATTAAAGAAGGTGAAACTTCTCCGGTCTTCAAGGTTATGGGTGAAGGCGGTGAAGGTATTGCTCAGGTAATGGAAAGCTGTAAATTAGATTACTGCATAAAGCGTGGAAGAAAATTGATAAAATGGGATAAGAAGTATCCTTCCAAACAAATTGCCCCTAACAAAATAAGAAGTGTGGGAACTGCAATTGCAATGCAAGGCTCAGGTATTCCACTTCTCGATATGGGTGCAGCAGTTCTTAAATTGAATGATGGCGGATTCTTCAATTTATTGATGGGCGCAACAGATCTGGGTACAGGAAGTGACACCGTACTTAGCCAAATAGCGGCAGAGGCAATTGGGGTTCCTGTTGATAGGATCGTGATCACCTCTTCCGATACAGACACTACACCTTTTGATGTGGGTGCTTATGCTTCCAGTACAACTTTTGTTTCTGGTAATGCTGCCAGAAAAGCCGGGTTGAATATGAGAGCAAAACTCATTGAGGAAGCTGCCAAAGCTTTGAAAGCAGTTCATAAAGATGATATAATCTTTGAAGATTGTACTTTCAAATCAAAATTTGGTGGTGAATCAATTACCTTGAATGAACTTTCCCAAGGACTTTATCACAAATTCGGTGCAGACATGAAACAGCTTATCGCTTCCGGATCAAATACAAGTCCAAAATCACCACCTCCGTTTATGGCAGCTTTTGTAGAAATTGAGATCGATACGGAAACGGGACAGATAGATATTTTGGAATATGTCGCAGTGGTAGATTGTGGAACTACCATCAATCCTAATCTGGCTAAAATTCAGGTGGAAGGCGGAATTCTTCAAGGTATCGGAATGGCAATGTGGGAAGATGTTCGCTATTCTAAAGATGGTAAAATGCTTTCTAACAACCTTATGAAATATAAAATTCCAAACAGGAAAGATGTGAAGAAAATCACAGTAGAATTTGCAGAAAGTTATGATCCTGCAGGACCTTATGGTGCAAAATCTGTAGGAGAAATAGGGATTGATACTCCACTTGCTGCTATAGCAAATGCTATTTATAATGCTGTAGGTGTAAGGATTCGTTCGGTACCATTAACACCTGAAAAGATATTAATGGCAATAGCAAACCAAAATAAGTAAGGAGAAAATTTATGTTAGAAAAACTATTTAAATTGAAAGAATTCAATACAACACCAAAAACCGAAATCATTGCAGGTATTACCACTTTTATGACTATGGGTTACATTCTTATTGTAAACCCTGATATACTTTCAGTAACGGGTATGGATAAAGGTGCTGTTTTTACTGCTACAGCATTATCTGCTTTTATTGCTACTATGGTGATGGCTTTATATGCAAACAAGCCATTTACCCTTGCTTCAGGAATGGGGCTTAATGCATTTTTTGCATTTACTGTTGTTTTACAAATGGGCTATTCATGGCAATTTGCCCTTACAGCTGTCTTTTTAGAGGGTATTATTTTCATTATTATGACCTTTTTCAAATTGAGAGCTGCGATAATAAATAGTATCCCGTATAATCTAAAAAAAGCCGTCTCTGTAGGTATTGGTTTATTCATTGCCTTTATTGGTTTACAAGGCGGTGGAGTTATTGTTCATAATCCAGCAACGTTAGTTTCAATTGGTTCTATAACATCAAGTATTGCCTTACTAACACTTATAGGATTGGTTATTACAGGAATAATGTTAGCAAAAAAAGTAAAAGGTGCTCTTCTTATTGGTATTGTTATTACTACTGTTATTGGTATCCCAATGGGTGTAACCAACATTCCAGCAAACTTTAGTATTTTTAGCCTACCACCATCATTAGCTCCAGTTTTCTTCAAATTTGATTTCTCTAATATAATCTCTTTTGATATGCTAATCGTTCTATTTACTTTCCTGTTTGTTGATCTTTTCGATACAGTAGGAACTCTTATTGGAGTTTCAACCAAAGCAGGTCTTGTTGATGAAAAGGGAAATCTTCCTGGTGTTCATAAAGCACTATTAGCTGATGCCGTAGGTACTACTGCTGGTGCTTGTTTGGGAACATCTACTGTTACAACTTATGTAGAAAGTGCAGCAGGAGTTGCTGAGGGAGGCAGAACTGGTCTTACTGCATTTGCGAGTGGTATTTTATTTTTACTGGCTCTTCTGTTTGCTCCTCTCTTTACAATGGTACCATCGGCTGCTACCGCTCCTGTACTTATTCTTGTTGGTCTATTTATGATGAGTCCGATTAAAAAACTTAATCTGGAAGATTATACTGAATCTATTCCCGCATTTTTGACAATTATCATGATGCCTCTTACATACAGTATTGCTGAAGGAATTGTATTCGGAATGGTCTCTTATGCATTATTAAAACTACTCACTGGAAGAGGAAAAGAAGTAACTTTGGTAGGGTATATTGTTGCGATACTGTTCGTTTTAAAATACCTTTTCTTATAGTGTAGGGAATTACCAGGTTTTCTCCAGATCAGGAGAGAGCCTGGTTTCAGTTAATAATAATAAAAAAATTAAAGGAAATTATGGAAAACAAATACTATTTCGAATGCACAACCTGCGGAGCAAAATATGAGCAGGATGAAGTTACATACCTCTGCCCTGTTTGCGAAAAGGAAAACACACCCGACATCCCTCCTAAGGGAATTTTGAAAATTTTGTATCATTATGGGAAGATCAAGAATTCAGCAAAGTGGCATAAACTTTTTGATAAACTAAAGGCAAAAGAATATCGTGAACTTTTACCAATTAATTCGGAACGTAGTCTTTCCTGGCTTAAGGTTGGCAAAACACCACTTTATGAAATCAGTTCCGCAAGTATCCCCATTAATAAGAAAAAACAAAAAGGAATTTATAAAATCTTCCTTAAAGATGATTCACAAAACCCAACCTTCTCTTTCAAAGATAGGGCTTCTGACCTTGTATGTGCTTTTGCCAAAGAGAATGGAATTGATACAATTGTTGCTGCATCAACCGGTAATGCAGGTTCATCTCTGGCGGGAATTTGCGCTTCACAAAAGGAGAAAGCAATTATTTTTGCTCCTATTTCTGCACCAAAAGCCAAACTTACACAAATATTAATGTATGGTGCTCAACTTATTCCGGTAGATGGCAACTATGATGATGCTTTCGACCTTAGCATTGAAGCAACAAAAAAGTTTGGCTGGTATAATCGTAACACAGCTTACAATCCATTTACAATTGAAGGAAAGAAAATCGTTTCATTCGAGATATTCCAACAAATGAGGCAAAATATCCCTGATCGAATTTTTGTTCCGGTTGGTGACGGCTGTATAATTTCCGGTGTATTCAAAGGATTTGAAGATCTATTAAAGATAGGTCTCATTAAAAAAGTACCGACAATTGTTGCAGTTCAATCTGAGAAAAGTGATAATATTGTTCGTAACTTAAAAAATGATAAATTTGTTATAAAGCCAAGTACAACTATCGCAGATTCTATCGCTGTTGATATTCCACGAAATTATTGGATGACCAAAAAATTCATGGAAGAATATAATGGAGAATCAATTATCGTAAGCGATAAAGAGATAATCACTGCATCAAAAGTATTGAGTGAAAATACGGGAATCTTCTCTGAACCCGCAGCCGCAACAGCTTTTGCCGGTTTGCTCAAATATAAAGAAAAAGGATTGATTGACGAAAATTCTAAGAATGTAGTGTTATTAACCGGTAGCGGTTTAAAGGATTTAAATTCAGTTCAGAATATTATTAAAATTCCTAAACCGATCAAAAAACTTGATGAGTTGTAAGACAAGATTCCGATCTTGTTTCATCTCGATATTGGAATATCGAGTTACAAAAGGTCGATAAAAAACAGAATAAATTCTTGACGTTATAGCGCTATAACGTTATTTATCCTTTTGTAAAAATCAGGAGGTTATTATGGCATCATTTACTAAGAGAGCAACAGTTTATTTCGATCCGGAAATTCATCGGATTCTCAAGTTGAAAGCATTGGAAACCAGTCGTTCCATTTCAGATATCGTTGACGAAGCAATTCGTCTTGAGTTGACAGAAGATGCAGAAGATCTGAAATCTATTAAAATACGCATGAAAGAGCCTACAATAACCTTTGAACAACTAATATCAAATTTGAAAGCAGATGGAAAAATATAAAATACTGATCAAAAGATCAGTTGAAAAAGATCTACAGACAATTCCAAAAAAAGATGTCACAAAAATTCTTAAAATTATTGAAGCACTTGCAGACAATCCCTATCCCTCGAATGTAAAAAAACTTTCTCATGGAGAAAAATATCGAATTCGCTTTCGGCAATACAGAATATTATATCGAATTGAAAATGAAATTTTAACTATCTACATTGTAAAAGTTGCACATAGAAAAGATGTGTATAGATAATGTAAAACAAGACTCCGATCTTGTTTCATCTCGAAACTTGTTTCATCTCGATATTGGAATATCGAGTTACATTAAATAGAGGTTATTATGAAATCTGTTAAAAAATTTGATGCCCGGCCAAAACTGGATGGTTCATGGAAATTTATTGATGACTACAATTATGATGGTATTTTGCATGGACAACTGCTCTATTCCACCTGTCATCATGGATATATCAAGATAATAAATTTCCCCAAAAATTACGATCTTTCCGAATTTATAATGGTCTCACCTAAAGATATCCCTGGTGAGAATATTGTTCCTGAACCTGTTTGTGATCAACCATTTATGGTAAATAAAGAGGTTATGCATTACGGTCAGGTGATCATGGGAATTGCACATCCAAACCGGAAATTACTGCTTAAATTTATTAAAGAAACAAAAATTGAGTATGAAGAACTTCCTGCCATAACCGGAATTAAAGAGTGCCTGGATAATGAAGAAAATCATTTTGGCAAAGAAACAACTATAGACCACAGAACGAATAATGAACCCGATGCAGAATGGATACATCACCATAATGTTTATTATACTCCGCATCAGGAGCAAGCTTATCTGGAACCTCAAGGTGTCATTTCTGTTTACGATCCCAAAGCCAATAATATGTTCGTTCGGATAACTGCTCAGTGTCCTTTTTTCGTGAAAGGTGGTGTAGAAGCTATAATGGGAGATGCGGTTAATGAAGTGATTATAGAGTCACCGGAAGGTATTGGTGGAGCTTTTGGCGGAAAAGAAGATTTCCCAAGTTTATTTGCCGGGATTAGTTCTTTGTTATCTTATAAAAGCGGAAAACCGGTAAAAATTATTTTAGAGCGAACTGACGATATTCAGATAACTACAAAACGTCATCCATCAAGAGTAGAATTAGATACATGGACAGACCCAACAACAAATAAAATAAAACGCTGCCGAATAGATTACCGAATTGATGCAGGTGCATATCAAACTTTGTCACCGGTAGTTCTGGCTCGTGGAGTATTACATTCAATAAGCGGATATTCTGTCCCTGATACTTTTATTCGAGGTCGTATGTTCAAAAGCAACACACCTTCTAATGGTGCATTCAGAGGTTTTGGTGCACCGCAAGCTTTTGCTGCAATGGAAGCTCATGTTGATAGGATCGCAGCTGACATGAACATCGATCCTTATGAATTTAGAAAAATCAATTTGTTTAGAATAGGAGACGAATTTCCTACTACCCAGAAAGTTGTAGAAGAAAATCTTTCCGACTGCCTGGAGCGGGTTATTCAAAATTCGGATTATCATAAAAAAGTGAAAGAATTTGCTGAATGGAATAGAACACATAAAGATAAAAAGGGTATTGGAATTGCAGTTGGTTATCACGGTGGTGGTTATACCGGAAATGGAGAAAAAATTCTCAATTCGGAAGTAAAAGTAACTATAGATAAAGATGCACAAGTAAAAATATTCGTAGCAAATACCGACATGGGACAAGGCGCACACACAACTCTGGCTCAGATGTTCTTCGAGGCTATCGGGCATCCACGTGAGAAATGTTGGGTGCAGCTTCCTAATACCAGTAAAACCCCTAATAGTGGTCCTACAGTGGCTTCCCGAACAATCTATATTATTGGAAATCTACTCAGAAAATTTGCCTTCCAACTTAAAGATGAACTTGGATTTGATAACCTGGAAGATTATGTAATAACACATCAAGAAGAATTTCCGCAGGAATTCCGCAAGAACTTTATTCCGGATCCGTCTGTTATTTTTGATGAAGATACAAATGTGGGGATAGCTTACAAAGATTACTCATGGGCAGCCTGTGTAACTGAGATATTGGTCCATGCAGATACTTATAGAATAGAATTGAAAAAAAGCTGGAATGTGATGGATGTTGGAAGGATAGTAAATTACAAGATTGCAATGGGACAAGCTGAAGGCGGGATCTTGCAGGGATTAGCTTACGGCACCAGCGAATTCTTCTATAAACCGGGATTTGGACGAATGCACGGCTTTACAGATTATGCTCTACCAACAACTCTGGATCTGCCTGAAATGGATATAGAATTCATTCATACTGACAGCGAAATTGCTAAAGGATTAGGTGAGATACCAATGGATTTCCCGGCTCCATCTGTGAGAAATGCGTTCCATAATGCTACCGGAATTTTTATTGATGAATATCCGCTTATTCCGGAAAGATTGTTTAAAGAAATGAACAAAACCGACCGCTGATCTTCGCAGATTTACGCTGATAGGTAAAAAAAATGAAAGAAGATTTGATAGTAAAAAGACGATGTGGAATTATCTGCGTTTATCCGTATTCATCCGCGGTAAATTCTGGATTTTGGAGGAACAAAAATGAAAATTAGTTTTATTCTAAATAAAGAAAACGTAACAATTGATACAGATCCGATGAAGCGATTATTGGATGTTTTGCGTGAAGATTTTAATCTTCTGGGAACAAAGGAAGGTTGTGGCGAAGGTGAATGCGGAGCTTGTACAATTCTATTGGACGGTAAACCTGTAACGAGCTGCATTCTTAATGCAATCCATGCTGAAGGTAAAGAGATTGAAACAGTTGAAGGACTTTCCCAAACTAAATTAGGTAAACTTATTATTGATTGTTTTGATGAGACCAATGCAGTGCAATGCGGATTTTGCTTTCCCGGATTTTTTGTTAGTTCCTACCATTATATAAAAACTGATGGAGAAAAAGATCTCAACAAAATAAAGAAAGCTCTTTCTGGAAATATTTGCAGATGCACCGGATACAAGAAAATATTTGAGTCGGTAATGCTAGCTTGTGAAAAATTAAATTAGATTTTACTTGGGAATGAAAATTGCAATATTGTTAATTAATAAAAAGAGAAGGAAAATATCATGAAATTTATTAAACCAAAAGACATAAATAATCTTTATGAAACAATAGATAATATGGATCAGCAATATTTGCTGGCTGGTGGAACTGATATAAATGTTCAGATCAAAAATGGAACAATTCGCGATCCGAACATTATTTATATAAGTCATCTGAAAGAACTTTCTGGTATTGAAGAGGAAAACAACTCGATCTTAATTGGTGCTACAACTAGCTTTAAAGATATTATTGAGTCTCGTATTATAAAAAAATATATTCCACTAATCCATAACTCTTTACAAAATTTTGCCTCACCACTTATTCAGACTTCTGCCACAATTGGCGGTAATATTGCCAATGGCTCTCCAACTGCTGATGTTATACCGATACTATTAGTCTTAGATGCTAAATTGAAGATCTGTTCAAAAGCAACTAACCGTGAAGTTTTCCTAAAAGATTTTTTTACCGGTTATAAAAAAAATGTGATGAAAAATAATGAATTAATTATTAAAATAATAATTTCTAAAAATGTTGAACATAAATATCAAGCTTTCTATCAAAAAGTAGGATCACGGAACTCATTAGCAATTGCAAAAGTAGCCGTTGCCGGCATCAAAAAAGTGGTAAAGGAAAAGATAATGGATATCAAACTTGCTGTTGGAAGCTTGAATGAATATCCTCGAAGATTATTCAAAGTTGAAAAGTATGTTACGGGAAAAACTTTAACAGAGATCGATTTTAATAAAGTGGATGAATTCCTGCAGCAAGAGATCACACCAATATCCGATCTGCGCTCCGATAAAGAGTATCGGTATCATGTTTGCGTGAATCTGATCCGAACGTTTTTGAATGAATAAACTATATAAACAAAGGAAAGTAAATGGCTAAGAACAAATATTCGTATGAAAAATATCAAAGAGAGCAGGCAAAGAAAAAAAAGAAAGAAGCAAAACGCCTGAAAAAGTTAAATAGAGCTGCAGGTATTGAAAAAGAAAAAACGGAAGTTAACAGAGAAGATGAAAAAAAAGCTGATGACGAAACGGTAACAACTGACGAATAATTCTACACTTTTCATTCTTAACTCTACTTTCTTATGTCATACTGAGTTCATCGAAGTATGAAGATCTATCACTTATTTTTCTTCTCTTTCTCCCTCACCCTGCTGTCCCTCTCCCGCTCCTATGTCACATGAGAGGGAACATTAGAAAACACTGAAAAGTCTAAAACTACTTTCTGCTTCTCTCTGATCATTTCAAATTTATAATTTCTATTCGTAACTAAACTTTTTTATTATTGACAGTTAGACTTTAGATATGCAGCTTCGATTATGTATTAATTTTGTTGTCTAAGATTTAGAGAATGAAACTATGGATAATGCAAAATTCTATATTTGCTAAATCTATATTATTTGCATAAGAGGAACAAATGAATAAATTTGAGATTAGTGATAAGGAAATGGAACAGATCATTGAAAACTTTTACTTTTCTTTTAGTAATGGATATATTTTTGAGAACTTTCTAAAAATTTATCTAGAGTCTATTGGACTTGATGAACTAGAAGTAACACAAAAATCTGGTGATGGTGGAATAGATTTAAAAGGCATTAAAAAGGGTATAGATGAATTAACTGAAATCGATTCTGTTAAATACTTCATACAAGCAAAAAGATATAAACCTACTTCAACAATTCCAATAGAATCAGTTAGAGCTCTAAGAGGTGTTTTGCCTGATGGATATAAAGGAATATTTATTACAACAGCAACATTCTCTAAAAGATCTTATGATTTTGCTATTAATAACGAGAGTAGAGCATTAATTTTAATAGATGGAGAAAAGCTTGTTCAGAGCTGTATTGATAAAGGTTTTGGATTTAAGTGGAAACCGATATTCTCAAAAGAATCATTATTGGCTTTAATAAAAAAAGAAAAGAAAAATATAGATGAACAAAAGAAAGAAATGGATGTATCATTTTCTAACTATTTAAAAAAGAGAATTTCAAAAAATGACATTCGAGCTAGAATTTTAAGAATCCCAAAAACATTTTTATTGAAAATCCCTCAAGAATTCGATAGTTTTAAAGTTAAATTTGAAGGAGAGAAAATATTAAATCTAAATATTGATAAATACAGAACTTATTTTGCTGGTGTTACATCTACTTATAGAAAATTTGATTTATTAATGAAAGATAATTCTGAGAATCCCAAGTATTCTTTTTGGTATTTTAACAGAAAAGAGAATTATATTCATGTTGTTTTTGAGAAATGATTAGCACAATTTAGAAAAGGAGAAACAAATTAATTTTAAACTTGCCGGAAAGATAACAATAGCAATAATTGCATTGTTGACAATCTTTCATATCCTTGTTTTGCTAAGTGTTGTGCCGTCTAATTTAGTTTGGGGTGGAAAAGCCGCAGATGAAGCAACCATAATAAAACTTGAGATATTCAGTCTGGTTACTTCATTAATAATTTTAGCTGTTATCTGTGCAAAACTGAGACAAAACAAAAATGCAAAATCCAGAAAGGTAATTGATATTGCAATTTGGATTATTTTTGGTTATTTCTTATTAAACACTGTTGGTAATTTAGCTTACGGTGTTACAATTGAGAAATTGATTTTTACACCAATTACAATAATATTATCTATTTTACTTTTCAGGTTGGCTATAGAAAAGTAAGCTTAACCTTGCAAGGATTTCATTTATAACTTCTCCGAATTTAATCCTTTTAAGGTTTCTTTCACAAATTCTTTTACTCAAATTCCAACCCTGAAATTGCTAAGTGCATGCCTAACTGAGAGAAGCGATTGTAGGGTCTTTCTGTTTAACCTTGCAAGGGTTTCTTTCAAAACTTCTTCCAGCTTGACCCTTTCAAGGTTTACCTGCCTTTGGCTGACTTCTTTCAACTATTTTTCTACTTCTTCACCAACCCTGAAATTGCTAAGTGCAAGATTCTTTGTAAGAAGCGATTGGAGGGTTTCTCTTATTCCTTCGGACTATACTGCCTTTTAGGCCATTGGCTTAACCTTAACCTTGCAAGGGTTTCTCTCAAAACTTCTATCAGCTTAACCCTTTCAAGGTTTCTTGCATTAATTCATTGTTACTTCACTAACCTTGAAATTATTCACTCAAAGATAATCTGAAAGAAACGATTTCAAGGTCTGCCATCTATTAATCCTAAAATTGCTAATTGCAGGGTTTTCTTTTAATCTAATTCTTCTTTAAATGTCTTACTTTCCATATATTCTTGAAATGAAGTTTTATAAGTATAATCCTCATGGAAATAATTCTCCAAAGTTCTCGTACTGATGAGCACTTTCTCCTTACCAAGATATTCCGAAAGACTCGAAAATTTCCAGCCTTCAGGATTATCCACCATTCCATGTTTAAATGGATTTGAATGAATGTAATGAATTCCATCAATTAGATATTTATCTGATGTTATCAATTTTGGTTTTGCAGTTCTTTCGAAAATTGTTCCAGATCTGTCATATTTACGATTAAATCTTTGAACATAACCATTAAACAAATCTCTTAGCCAATCTGAAATCGGTTTATTGGAAGCTTGGTATAACATTAGATGATAATGGTTTGGCAACAAACAAAAAGCAATGACTTCAATTTTGTATTTATTTTTTGTTAGTTTGATCTTGGAAAGTAAGTTTTTGTAATCTGATTCAGCAAAAAAGATTTTCTCTTTGTTACATCCTCTATTGAAGACGTGATAATAATTGCCTTTTTGATAGATCATTAATCTTCCTACTCCAACCTTGCAAGGGTTTCTCTCAAAACTTCTACCAGCTTAATCCTTTCAAGGTTTCTTTCATCTATTTTTTTTCTTCACCAACCTTGAAATTGTTAACTCCAAAGATTATCTGAAAGAAACGATTTCAAGGTCTTCCATCTGCCAACCCTGAAATTGCTAAGTGCAAGATTTCCTTGAAAGAAGCGATTGCAGGGTTTTATCTCATTCTTTCGGGCTATACTGCCTTTTAAGCCACTGGCTCAATCCATCCAGCCCCGGGAATAATACGCGTTCTGTAATATTTGCCTGATCAAGTTTATCGCGAATTTCCCACTTTAATTCTTTTGGAATAATGATCTTCATCCAGATCTTAGGAAATTTTTTAAGCCATTCATCCATCGCTGATTTTGGATTAGATGAAATTGAGAAAAAAGCAAATTGATTTATAAATCTATCATCAATGGAAGGCGGTTCTATAAACAGAGTAAAATCTTCCTTAGAAAGATTCATGAGATCGTTCAGTGAATTTATATGATCCAACAGAATTTTACTTGTGAAAACATTTGCCCCTTCTTCTTGTAATTCCCTGCTCAATACTTCCGGAACATTCTTATTTACTTCAATATAATCAACTGCCCAGATAGCACCGTCAACATCAAATTTCTCAATATTTTCAGTTGCAAAATGCATTGCTACATAAGGTGAATACGTCCAGTCCATAAGCCTCGTAGGAAGTCCGTGATGCTGAGCAACAGAAAGCCAGTGCCACATCGAGTCTCGTTCCACAACATTTT